>CAIZES010000188.1 GCA_903932045.1 uncultured Silvanigrella sp.
ATGATACGCCTCTTTCTTCCAAGTCTATGCCTGAATGTGTTCGTCGTTACTGCACTGACGATGTTTCCGAGTTTGCCCTGCGCATTGGGGCGACTCCGATTCCTATAGGCTTTGATGTCTTTTTGGGTGTCGTTATCGGCTTTAAAACAAGCCAATTTTCTGTCACATGCAAGACGTTACAATTCGATGGAGGGATTTCGCAATGAAACGTTGGAATGTGTGGATATCATCCCTCGTGTTTTCTGTCGCAGTTCAATCGCATGTGGCGAAGGCTGTTTGTATTGATTTGCAATTGGACATTGAGGCGGCTTCATTTTCTAACAAAGGAAATGACTGCAACGGTGGGAATTGTAAAGCTACGATGGTCTTGCGCTGTATGGGGGGAACGTCTGTTATTCCTGGTATGGCGCTCGTTCAAACTTTCCGTGAAAAAAATGGAAAGCTTTGTTACGCCGATCTCGCGTGTGGCAATGTGGATAGTTGGGCTGGCTCTGTTGGGCTTTCTGGGCAATGGATTTTTTATGATTCTGTTGTTTCGTTTTTGACCTCGCAGGCAGGGCAGCAAGCAGTGATTTCTGCAAACAACAACTATCACGGTCGGAATACTGGTGTGAGTGTTGACATGGAATGGGGACAAATAACTCGCGATTGTAAAGCTGTATCTTCTGAAATTTGTTTATGAGGAGGCAAATAATGAAAAAAATATTGGGTTCACTTCTTGCCTTCTTCTGTTTGCCAAGTTTGGCAATAGCCGAAAATTCAGCGCGTACTATAGTGCTCGAACCTCAATATCGAATTGTGGGGCAGGGACATTTTTGTGGTGTTTTCAACAACGGTGTTGTTATCCATGATGTGGCTGCAGGGCAGATTCTGTTGGCGGATTCCGTCGATCTTAACAATCGCGTTGTTTTAACTATTCCCATTTCTTCGGGCAGCGGACTCAAGGTGCGTAAAGTTTTGGATTTGGATGGCGATGGCTGTTCTGAAATTGTGGTTGAAGATCGTTTTGGTGCTTCGTTTGATGTGATGTATTTGCAAGGAATGCGTGTGATGCGATTGACAAAGCTGCCTGTTCGCGATTTCTTTGCATCGACTCTCATTGAAAGCGACTTTTTGAGCAACGGAAAGCACAGCCTTTTTGTTGCCAATAAGGCAACTGGCGAAATTGTATCGTACGTTTCCGATGGATTGGCATGGCAGTCGCGCACTCTGAATCCTGCGGGGCATGGTGACGGACTGATTCCAGTTTCTATTTCCGACTTTAATCACGACGGCTTTGCCGATGTGTTTTGGAGAAATCCATTTACGCAGGAATTTTCTTTCTCTAAAGGCTCTAACAGCGCCATTTTGTCTGCTGAAAAAATGGATGTAGCAGCCTTGGCGGGATTGGGAAGTTCCTCTGTTCCGTACTTGGGGCAAGGCGATTTTAATCATGATGGTCGAACCGAGTTTGTTTTCTATAATCCGATAGGGCCTCCCGATGGGCGCATTATTGTTGTTGGTTATGATCTCCATTTTGGGTTTGTGAAAGATGAAGGTGTTGAGCGTACTCTGAACGAGGCGTTTAAAAACTTTGTCGATAAATTGGGCGATGGATCGAATTGGAAAATTACTGTGGTGAACGATCCTTCGGGGCGTTATTCGTCGGGATTTGTTTTGTCCACTGACTACGGATTGCTGTGACAAATCATGAGATTGAAACGGAGGACGAAAATGAAACGTGTTCATAAAGCGCTGGCGCTTTTGATTGTTGGCGCGCTTGGAGAGTCGGTTGCGCATGGTGCAACTTCCGCTGATGTGCTTCAGGAATCATTGAATGTGATGACTGAAGTTTCGTCGGCGGATGCGAAAGAGTTGCCAAAGCAGTGCCAGAAATTTAAAGTTTTTGTTGAAAAGGTTACGCCAATTTTGGAGAAACACCCTCAGCTCAGTAAGTTGTCCCAGAGGCTTCAAGAGTTTGAGAAAAGGGTTTGTCCAGATGGGAATTCTGCATTTGAAAATGCCCCTCCCGTTGCGCCTCTTCCAAATATGACGGTGTGGAGTTCTCAACCAAAGTGTAAGGAGAGGGTTGGCGTCATTCCCTATTGCGAATTTCGCCACACCAATGGTCGAGGTCTTTTTGCGCTTTCGCAAAATGATAAACTTTGGGCACCCAATTTTTTGGTGTGTGCGTCAACAGCTGGAAGTCAACAGATGGCTTTTGGTTCTGATTATCTCATTGAAACAAAGTGTCGCATTTCCAATGTCGACTGGATTGCGGGGAGCGGTCGTCCCGATGTGCAAGGGCTTTTTTATTGGCTTGAGCAACCCGCAACTCGAACTTCCATCGAAATTCCACAGGCATTGGCACAACAGTGCGACACAATGTTCCCAGAGGCCGTTTTCTGTTCGCCCACATTAATGGTGTTGCCAACGCAGAAAAGAGATTTTGTGGATGTGTGTTCTCTTGAAACCTATCTGGCTAAGGTTGATTTTGTAGTGGTTCGTGTGTCCAGTGGAAACTCTCGATGGACGTGCGAAACCAAAAATCTGCGGAATGTGGATGCTCAGGAGAACTTAACTGCTCAGGAGTGGGGTTGTGTTCCCAACCAGTTCGGAAAGACCGATGGTCGTTGTGCATTGCCTTACATTCCCACAACTCAAAATTGGCGTTCTCATGAGGTTCGTTCTTCAAATCCCGTTCCCCTTCCCTAAAATTGGGGCGGGCGCTTTATTAGCGAGCTGTATCGACGTTACTGCCAATTTTGCTTTGTATCCATTCAAGGTGCGGGTTGATGGCGGTAAAATATGAGTAGACTTCTGCATTGGGATCATCTGGGTTTTCTGTGGTTGTGCGTGAAAGAACTCCCGTCAGAATGAAAGTACCATTGGGAGCTTTTACGTACAATGGTCCTCCGGAATCGCCAACATTTGTATGACTTGTTCCTGCTCCTTGAACGCGATATTCGGTGCCTTTAACTCTGGCATCGACTTCGGCTTGGGTTGGTGGAACCACAGCCCCTTCGCCCTGCATAAGATAGCCAGAGTCGTCATCATTTTTGCCTCCTTTTCCTTCTCCCACTTTTCCCTGGAAACCGTATCCGGCCATTATGACGTTTTTTCCAACAGGTACCTTTTGTGCGGTTATGGGGACGCAGCTTGGTTTTTGGGGGCACGCAATGAGTGCAACGCCAATATCATTTAAATCAAATGCTTTGGGGTCGGCTATAAAATTACTGTGCTTGAAACCTTTGATAATCCCGCACATTTGAACTTTATTGTTGAATTTGTCGGGGCCAATGTACACTGGTCTGCCTTCTATTTTGTTTACACAGTGTGCAGCAGTTAGAATCCATGTTTTGTATATTTTTGTTGAGCCGGAGGCAGTGGAGTCTGGGTTTGGGTTTGTTTCGCTATTTTTGGATGTGCAAATCACAACGCCAGAACAACTTGTAAGACCTCCTTGGTCATTAACGGATTCCATAGCAATTGTTGTTGCCACTACGCCTTCTGTTGGTTTTTTGCC
>CAIZES010000189.1 GCA_903932045.1 uncultured Silvanigrella sp.
CAAGTGCGTAAGGTGCGTCAGCTTAAAAATAAATATTTTGAAGTTGTGCTTGCATCCACTCCGTTTTATGCAGAAAGCGGTGGTCAGGTTTCTGATGCTGGTTGGATACGATTTGGTTGTAGCGGAGAATTGTGTGAGTTTGAAATTGTTGACGTGCGCAAAACACCTTCAAGCATTGTGCATTTGTTAAGGCATCAAGATTACACCCAAGAAGATGTCGAAAGTGTTTCTTCTGCAAAATTGAGAGAGTTGTTTGCGGCTGATGCTGTTGCTGTTCTCGACTTTTCCCATCGCGCTTCAGTTTCTCGCAATCACACAGCAACGCACCTTATGCATAAGGCTCTGCAGGTTGTATTGGGGGATGGTGTGCGCCAGGCGGGCTCCCTAGTTGATCCTGCCGCGCTTCGTTTCGACTTCTCCTACGGAAAAGGCATGACCGCCGACGAAATTTCGCGAGTGGAACGCATGGTGAATGCCGAAATTTTACGGAATCAAAAGGTGGTGACTCACGAAAATGTTGAAATAGCAGAAGCCAAAACCATGGGTGCTATGGCTATTTTTGACGAAAAATATGACGATCGCGTGCGCGTTATTGAAGTGAATGGATACTCCATGGAACTTTGTGGCGGTACGCATGTGAAACGAACGGGCAATATTGGATTGTTCAAAATTCTTTCGGAAGGCAGCGTGACTGCGGGTGTGCGTCGTATTGAAGCTGTTACTGGTATGGGCTTTTACGAGTATGCCACAGGCTTGCGTTCGGAAATTGCAGCTGCAGCCGCTGAAGCCGGTTGCTCCGACAAAGATCTTAAGAAGCGCATTCAAGTGATGGGTGACGAAACAAAACGCTTGGAAAAAAATATTGCCGCACTTGAAAGTCGCTTGGTGAATTTGCAAGTGTCCGAGCTGCTTTCTAAGGCTATTGAAGTGAAGGCTGGTGTGACGCTTGTTTCTACTGTTTCACAGGGAACAAGTGTGAAAGAATTGGAACTTTTGACCGATCGCTTGAAAGAAAAAAACGTAGGAGTTGTTGTTGTGGGCGCGGCTATAGATGGCAAAGCCGTTGTGATTGCATCTGTGAATGCAGCACTTTCAAAACAGAACAAAAATCTTGCGGCCGGAACAATTGTGCGTCAGGTTTGTGAACTTGTTGACGGCAAGGGCGGAGGTCGGCCAGACTTCGCTCGTGGCGGCGGAAATGCGCCCGAAAAACTGCCGCAGGCCTTTGCTTCTGTTAAAGATATTGTTGCTAAGTTGGCGTAAAAGGGGCTGGCTCTGAAAAATTTCAAACGCGTTCTCGAATTCTTTGCGTTGAACAAATCCATGGCAGGTGTGCTTGCTATGGTTGTGTTTGTGGGGCTTGGTGAACGTGTTGCCGAACGCTTTATTCCCGTTTATTTGCTCGCGTTGGGTGCTTCTACTCTTGTTCCTGGTTTCTTAAATGGCCTTACCAATTTGTTGTCTGCTCTTTATTCCTACCCCGCAGGTTGGCTTTCGGAATGCATTGGATACAAGCGTGCACTCGCTGTTTTTAATGCCATGGCCGCTCTCGGGTTTGGGATTGTTGTTGCAGTTCCCAGCTGGGTATCGGTTATTGTGGGTTCTTTTTTGTTTTTGTCTTGGTCGGCCTTATCATTACCCGCAACAATGAGCCTTGTTTCCACAGTGCTTCCCAGCAACAAACAAACCATGGGCGTTTCTATGCACTCGTTGGTGCGTCGGATACCGATGGCGTTGGGACCTATTCTTGGCGGCGCACTTATCGACTCTATGGGCCTTGTTAGGGGCGTCCGTGTTGCGTTTGGTATTTCGCTGGTATTGGCCATTGTTGCTTTATTTTTGCAGCAATGGCTTATTCACGAATCTGATGTTCGAAAAAAATCGAGCGCGAAAATTGCGTTTGTATATGTGCTTCAGTCGTTTTCTCGCAAACTCAAAATTCTTTTGTGCGCGGATATTCTCATTCGCTTTTGCGAGCAAATTCCGTATGCCTATATGGCAATTTGGGTCATGCAGCATCCTATGGGTGCGAAACTGTCGGGTCGCGAATTTGGCGTCCTCACGTTTGTTGAAATGATGGTTGCATTGGCCGTGTATGTTCCTGTGGCGTGGCTTGCCGACCGAGGAAATAAAAAAGTGTACGTGGCTATTACATTTTTTAATTTTACGTTGTTCCCTCTGGCTCTGTATTTTTCTAGAACATTTGAGTGGCTTGCCGTTGCTTTTGTTATTCGCGGTCTCAAAGAATTTGGTGAACCCACTCGAAAGTCGCTTATTCTTGATCTTGCAGAAAGCGACAAAAAGGCCGCAACTTTTGGCGCTTATTATTTATTGCGCGACGTGGTAGTTTCTATTTCTGCATTTGCCAGCGGTTTTTTGTGGAATCTTTCTCCCGCTTGGAATTTGAGTGTGGCAACTTTGTTTGGAGTGGCAGGAACTCTTCTGTACGTTATTTTTGGCTGACGTTTTTTTTTGCAACATAAGCGCTTCTCTCGCTTATAAACAAAGTCAAAAAAAACTACGTTATTTAGCCAAAATCGGCGTGACCATAATTTTGTCAAGCGTAGCAGGCGACACAAAAATGGCAATGAGCCTGCAACAGGGGTGTTTTTAAGCGGCTCGTGGTGCGCGTTAACTATAACTTCTTCCGACAAAAAAAATTGGAATTCCCTTCTCGACTTTTGGAGCCGACCCTCGTTTTGACTCAATTTTTTTACGTTTACGTTTGGACGTTTAAGCTGGACAGAATCCCTTGATAGTTACATTTGTGTCACTTTGTTTTTAAGTTTTCGCTGACTAAAAAAATGTTTTTAAGTTTTCCCTAAAGTTTTCGGCAAAAGTGTCGATGAAGGGAGAGAGGCTTTAGTTGGGTGTGGAGGCTATTTAATGTGCTGACCATCAGGCTAAATGTGCTCCTCACTGAACTTTACTGTAGCAGCCCTAAGCCGCGAGCGAATAGCTATTTGCGTCAATTTTTTGCCAAAACTGCGCCCAGCGTCCTTCGGTATGAGACAAAATCCTGAGAGATAGCAGAGCGGAAGGGCCAGTTCGAGTATGTTTTAACCGATGGTATGCGTCATCAAACCATATTTTTCGGTCCTTTTTGTTTCTAATGAAAACAGCATCTGCAACTTCTGTTAGATATTCGGTGGCGTGATAGAAGTCGAGCAGCTGCCGCTG
>CAIZES010000190.1 GCA_903932045.1 uncultured Silvanigrella sp.
ACAATTCTAACAATCTTAAAACCTTAGGTTTTTAGATGCGATGCCCCTTGGCTTCAACCATCAGCGGTGAACGCACCATAAATATTCTTCTCTATTTTCGATGGTTACACGCTGTGCTGCTCGTATAAGAATTGGGCGCAGAACTCACCAAAAATTCCTAAAATGACTTGCCTCCGCTTGTTTTTTTTTGTATGACCAACCGGCCAACAAAAATCGCGTGAACACAAAGGAGCTTCGCAATGAGAAACAACTTAGCAGCAGCAATTCTGTTATCCGCAATGTTTGCTCTCGGTTGTGGCCGGCTTCAAAGCAATTCGGATACCAGCAAAATCATTGGAACAAACGAGCTCATAAGTGTGCAGGCGAATGGCGAAAACCTTCCAGAAAATTTACGTCCCCTCATCAATGCATTCGGAATGCTGAAGCTTGGATGCACCGTAACTCACGTCGGAAACGGAATCGTGCTCACGGCAGGGCACTGCATCCCGCAAGACATTGAAAAGGGCGCAAACGCTGCATGCTGGAAAGACATGACAATTCAATGGAATTTTCGCACCGGCGCCGGAAGTGTTGCCAATTCAACCTGTATCAAAGTCATTGAAGCCGAGAAAAATGACACTCACGACTACGCAATTCTTTCTGTAGATAATGCACCAGCAACAAAAGTGGATGTGGATCTGGAAAAACGTCCCGTTATTGATACGCAAATTACCATTTTCGGCCACCCCATGAAACGGCCATTGGAATGGTCTCAATATTGCACAGTTCAAGCTGTGCCCGAAAAATTTGTCAGCCCCGAAAGATTCGGACACCAGTGCGACACCGAACCGGGCAACAGCGGCAGTACAATTATCGACCCAAAAACCCTTATGGTTATTGGTATTCACAACGGCGGAACTGTTCCATGGAACTACGGAACATTTATCGCCGACACTCCCATCGCAAAAACTTTAGCACCCTTGCTAAAGCAGCCTGTAGTCGTTCAATAATATCTTCACAAGAGTTGGGAACAAAAGAATTATGGCCATCTTAAAAACGAATCTCGCGAAAGCAATAACCCGTGCTGTAGCGGGAGTTCTTCTTGCTACTCTTGCATATTTTTTTCGTCCCACTCATGCAGAGCAACAGCCACAGTCTACTCAGCAAGCGCTGGCTGCACTCAGCAACCAACAATGGAAGTTTGATACACCTCAGCAGCTTGAATATGTGTTTCGTTATTCATCGAATGGGTGGGCACAAATTGGTTCCAGCACCACCGAAAAATCAAACATTACTGTGTCAGCCACTGGCCACCTCACTCTACAATTCGAACGCGTTTCCAATGGAATCACGCAAGCCGCGTTCAAAATGGAACCCAAAATAAGTGAGGTTTCTCTGGATAGCGCTGGCGGGTCTCAATCAAACGTAGAAACCGTTACTGGAAGTTTCACTGTCGACACAAAAGGCAATCTTAAAACACTTTCAACTTCACCACACGCACAGCCCGTTTCCAACAATATTCTAAGGTCGCTTCTCACAGTTTGGAAAGTTGTATTGCCCGAGCAAAACACCCAACCATGGTTTGTAACTGAAACCACCGCATTTGGAGAAACCGTATTTTCTGCAAACATTAGCGAATTGTTTGCATCTACAAATCTTGCACTTTCACGCTTTGATTCGCTTCCCGTAGCGCAAAATCAAATTAGCAACACAACAGGCCCCGCACTCATGCTTGAAACACTGGTGAAAGAAAACACAAGTGGGTTACCCTCGCCCACAAATGCACAAATCCGTGGACGCGTTCGCTCACTGATTTCACTGGAAAATATATTTCCAGTTGTCACCGAGGCTTCTATCGAAAAAAATGATCACATACCAAATCAACTCAATGCAAGTTCAACCACAAATATCACACTTGCCTTAGTTTCATTTGGAGCCACCGCAACCGCACCCAACCTTCTTCCAACAACACCTTCACAGCCCATTCAAAGTGCTCTAAATCCACTTGCCCCGGTTACTGCCGGTCCCGGACAAAACGAACTCACCTATCTGCAAGAAACTTTAGGTGATAGCGTTGCTTCCGATCTTCTTATTCAAATACACGAATTGGAAGACACTCCAAGAACACCGGAAAGCAAGAAAAAAAGCACGCAACTCTATCTTAAGTTAAAGGCCCTCGCTCTCATCAAACCAACAGAAATCGGAGCACTTACCGAAACCCTCCGCAACGCGCCGGCCTCTAGCCTCGCCATGGAGCTCATTGCTGGAGCACTCATTGCAGTAGGAACCCCAGAGGCACAAAATGCAATTGTGGCACTTATGCAATCCCGAATTTCTGAACCGGAAGTTCTTGAGGCGCTTATTCCACCTCTCACATTAACAAGCCCTGCAACTCGAAACACCAGGCAATTTCTAAAAACTCTCACAGAACAATCCGACAATCCCACTGTGCGAACTCTAGCCATTCTCGCTTTGGGCAATGCAGCACGAAACACTCGCGAGCTCGACCCTCCGGCTGCATCTCACTTTGAAAAAGATGCCATTGGCGCACTTAGAAAATCGGAAGATCCCGACGAAAAAATCCGTTGGCTGGCCGCGTTGGGTAATGCTGGAATGAATTCAAGTCTCAGCGCAATAGCTGAGGCTGCCCACTCGCCAAATCCTAAAGTACGCGCCCAGGCAGCATACTCTTTACGATTTCTCACACAGCCAGCCGCATTGGCGCTGCAAGAAACACTACTGAATGACACACAAGAAAACATCCGTTCACAAGCACTCGACGGCATTTTGGATGGCAAAGTTTTGAAAAATGCGGCTGTCATGGAAAAGCGTTTCGAAAATGAACCTAGCGAAGGTCTTCGTCTGAGAATTCTCCAAGGATTGTGGATGTGGCGATCACAAGATGATAGAGTGAATGGGATCTTTGAAAAGGCAGCTAAAGCAGACCGCTCGGAAAAAGTCCGTTCGTATGCCGAAGGCCAGCTTGCTCAAGGCAAACAAAACTCAATTAGGGAGTGACCATATGAAACGTTCCATTATTCTTTCTGGATCTCTGCTCGCAACACTTGCTTCGGCAACAGCAGCAATTCCTGCTCATGCCGTTTCATCCACAACAACGTCTCGCATGGAAATCACCGGAACCGATGACGACGCCGAAGCCATTCGCGCCGCCATTGAAGAGCGTGAAAACGAAGATTCCTACTCCCAAATGTGGTCTCGCGCTCAACAAAAAAAACTATCTGAATCTCTTTCAGAAGCCTTAAATCCTGCATCTCAACCCGCCTTCGTGTCGGCGCAAGAACGCGCCCAAAAATGCTTTCCCTGGATGTGGGAGGGCGGACAACGCGATCGTCTTGCTCTTTCTATCGCTGCGCAACTTTGTCTAAAATCTAACCTTGACAAAGATCTTCAGCTTTCACAAATGGGATCCAGCATTGAGTCTTTGGCCGATAGCCAACTTTATATCTTTAATACTCAATTCGAACTCATGCGCGCCCGTGGAGAGGGTCAAATGCCAATGCAAGGCACCCCTTCTGCATCAGGAAACGTATCTGTTCTGGGCAAACAAGTGTGGGCCGATACAGCACGCGCACCTCAGATTCGATGGGAAAAATCGTTCCAACTCCTTAATTTCGATCAATCGCAACAACTTCCATTCGCAATTGGCCCCGTACCCGCATCGGCCACAGTTGGCGCAAGAGGAACTGCAGGCGCAAAATTCGTCGCAATTCTTAACGTGGGCAACGGTAACGTTAGCGCAATTCCAACCGCAGACATCGATGGCTACGCATTCGGCGGCGTGGATATCAAAGTTGTAAAAGGCGGTGTTGATGCCCAAATCGGAATTGTACAAGACACCATCGAAATCAAGGGTGGAATTGGGCTTGTTATCGACCCCACCACTCTTCCGCCGCGCCTTGTGTATAGTGCTTCTGCTTCAGGGTATAACACCTTCGCCGGCCTAAATGGCGATGTTGCAATCGTTGCAAAAACAACATTCCAAATTCCAGGGTTTGGCAACAGCTTCCGGTATCCGTTGTTCACATATCCAGGGTTCAAGGCTCAAGGTTTTATGTTTAGCGAGCGCATCGAGCCAACGCCCGTAAAATTCTGATGGAAAAAAAAACTGTAACCAGCCTCTTACCGAGGTTGGTATTCCATTCGATATTTGTTTGCTGCAATCGAATACTGAAATCCGGCCATGCTAAGATCCGACCATTTGACACGTTCAGCAGGCGCAAAAATATAAGAAAAAATACCGTTCGCAAATACAGCTCCATTGCGTTCATTTGCATGCATAACAGCACAATTTGAACCATCAGCACATTTCAAATCAAAAATCATGGAATGAGTATTTTTTTCAATAACAGAAGCGTCGAAAATTTCCCGAAACGAACCATCGGAATACAAATAGAATTTTACATCAACTCTCATGAGCGTATTATGTTCCGTAGAAAAATTAAATACCGGAATATAAACCTTCGGATACCCCAGAGAATTCAAAGGAAAGAATGAGGAGAAATCAAAAGCAGCATGCGCAAGTCCACCATATTTCAAATACCAAATACCGGCAGGCAAACTTCCTTCCAAACCTTCCCACGCCAGGGTCATTTCACGATTCGCACCGTTGGCAGGATCGTCGTTACGAATATGAGCCGCACCTTTTTCTGACGATTCACACAATGTTCCACCGTACAAATTCTTTCGACTGTATATTCCAGCGTTAGAAAGCGCGTTCACAGCGTTAAACGGAGTTGAGACACCCGCTATTGATACGTTTTGTGGAGGCTCAAGTCGGATGAACTCTTGCTGCCCTAACAAGGCACAAAGATCATCAAACGTAGCGCCCACATCATGCACGTTTAAATGAAGAGTCGTCCCATCAAACAACGGTTTCGAAATTGGGGGTGTATATTTATCACGCACATCCGCCGGATTTGACACTTTCCATAAAAAAGTGAGGTCCACGTCGGCGTTCATGTCTCCATTTGTATCAGCATTCATCCAGTAATTACGAACAACTTTAAGAGAATCCCCCAGCGCGGCATATTCCTCAAGCACGGCACTCGGAAGATTGAACACCGAGGCATCGGCATATTGTTGCGCTACTGCTTCATCGCCTGAACTCAGTGCAATAACACCCAAGTTTACGTTTCCACGCAAGCTCGTCACAGGCAAGTGAGAAAGCAGTTTTCCTGCGCTCGTAGGCATTCCAATAAACCGAAATGATAAAGCCTCTGCAACTCTGTCACCCGTTCTTTCATAAACGACCATAAGATAGCTTGGCACATCACTAACAACGCCACTCCTAAAAATCTGTAACTCATTTCGCAACAATGACAAATCTGTCTCCGCATCAATTTTGCTTGCATGTTGCGGCAATGCAATTTTGGCGTGAAACTTCATTTCTATCAGGCCGTCTGATGCTATTGCCTGATCAATACGAGAAAGAGCTTCAAAACCAGTAGAAACAGGAACAACAAACGAGCCATCGACACCCAAAGGCACTTGAACCGGTACACCGCTCACCTGGCCCCTAGAAAGCTTAAAAGCAAGAATGGCACGTTCACCTGGGGCAAGATTCGTACGACTTGAAGCGCCCCCAACGTCGCTCAGCACTCCCGTAACGTGATACAAAGACATTGGAGCCGCAGGCACACTCGCACTCATATCTTTTGAACCCAGAAATTGTTCCGTTTTCCCACACGCGACAGTCACAAAAAGCAACAAAAACAGTAAAACAGACGCGGATATTTGTGGTTTCATGGAGCACCTCCCCTCCAGCACTCTCAATGTCACCAAACCGTAGACCTAATCCCTTTCCAACAGGGATGTCGGATGCACGGAAAATAACTTGAAATTTGAAAATTGTGCCCAAATGAACAGGAAGTTATATAGAGCAAAACGAACGACGACGACGACGACGCGAGCGCGAACAAAAATCCAGAGTGGAGAGGGAATCTCAAGGCCGCCGATCCATTGCACGTTCATTCACCAGAATATCTCCAATATCCCAACGAGGTGGCTTCTATGGATTCGCTTCTTGCTGCATTCGAAGGCATTGATGACCCGCGTGTGGAACGAACGAAGGCATATCCACTTGCAGATATCATGTTCTTGATTCTATGCGCCGTTTTGTGCGGGGTAGAGAGTTGGCGTGGTGTTGAGGATTTTGGCGAGGACCGGCTAGAGTGGCTGCGAACCTATCTTCCCTTTGAGAATGGAGTTCCCTCGCATCAGACGGTCGGTCGGGTGATGTCATTGCTAAAGGGCGACTGTGTTGCCAAAGCTTTTGTGCAATTTATGGCGTCTC
>CAIZES010000191.1 GCA_903932045.1 uncultured Silvanigrella sp.
ACTCTTAAAGATGATACTCTTAAAGATGATACTCTTAAAAGTGATGATGTTTGTGAGAATGATGTTGTGCAAAGCAATGCGGTTCAAAACGAAGCCGTTCAAAACAGTCGAGGTCAGGTTTCTGTTTGGAAGTATCTTCGGAATGGGTCCGACGCGGCACCTTTTTTGCAAAAATTAAATTTACCAGAGTTGTCAAAATTTGGAGTTTTGGTTGCGAGCCATGTGTATTCCGATACTGCAAACGCTTTGGTAACCTACTCTCGAAGTGAAAATTGTGCCAGGGCTCATGCCGCTCTTTCCGAAAATTTTTTAGAAAATTCAACGTTTGAAAACTTGCCGTGCCTCATGAAAATTTCCCGAGAAATTTGTCGTGCACAGGGAATTGTGCCTGTTTTGGGAGCTCAAGGTGCATTTGCTCAAATTTGTGATGCGCTGGACGCATACGGTTTAGCGTGGAAGTCCATGGGATCGGGCAATGGCGATTGTTTGTGGATTGCTGCAACGCACGAAAACCAGCAAGGCACAAAAGCAGCTCTTGCTGCAATGAAGCATCCCATTTCACAAAAAATGATTTCGGAAGAAATTGTATTCGATTTTTCGACCATTGGAGGTTCATTGTTATGAGCGAACTTTTTAAAATGACAGACTATCCAGTTTTGCCTGGACGCTTGCGTCTTTTGCAATCGCAATTGCGGGAAATGCGTTTTGATGGACGCATTCTGTTGCAAAATGGAGACAGAGGATACGCCACGGCCCCTAGTAATATTGCGCTCATAAAATATTGGGGAAAAGAACCCGGACGTGAACAAATTCCCGTAAACTCCAGCGTGAGTTTAACCTTGGGTGCATTCCGTTCGTTTACAGAAGTGATTGTGCGGGGACGATTTTTTCCCGAACACGAGCGAACCACTGCCCCCGAGGGGCGGCACGAAATTTCTTTTGTTGATGGCCAAGCAGCGATTCCTGCCGATACAAAAGTCGATCGTTTGCTGCACGCAATGTTTGGGGATTGGGCCGAGGAAATTGGTCTTACCATTCTGAGTCGCAATAATTTTCCAACGGCTTGTGGCATGGCATCGAGCGCTTCGGGAATGGCTGCGCTTGTGGGTGCCATTGCCGACTTGTTGCAGCTTGAAAAACATTTTACCCACGCCGATCTTTCGTATTGGCTTGCTGAATGGTCGCGTTTCGGAAGTGGTTCGGCAACGCGATCTGCGTTGCGTGGACCTGGCTGTTCCTTTGTGGCATGGGAGCGCGAAGAAAACGAAGAGGGGTTGTGGACGCGCACTTCTGCCTTAGAAAGTGAAGCCGGTCTTGCCCGAAAAATTCACCACTGTGTTTTGGTTGTCGATGATTCTCCCAAAGATATTCCCAGCTCGCGAGGGCATCAGCTGGCAGCATCTTCTCCGCTTCAGGCCATTCGCGTTGCGGGCCTCGCGCGCAAAATGGACAATATCAAAAAAGCTATTTTCGATGGGGATTTTGCCACTATTATTGACCTTGCCGAAGACGATGCTTTTTCATTGCATGCTGTTATGTTGTCGGGCAAAGAACGTATCAACTATATCAAACCCGCAACCGAGGTGCTTATTGCAGAGTTTGTGAAACGTCGTAATGAGTTGGGTGAAATGGCGTTGTGGACGTTGGACGCAGGACCTAATATTCATATTGTTTATTTGAGTGAATCGGCACAGTTTGTGGAAAATTTTGTGGATTGGGCTCGGCAGCATCAAAAAGGCAAGCTTCGCATTTTGGGAGGGCGATACGCTCCCGGACTTGCGTTGGGGTTAGAAAATTTCACACAAATTCAAAGGCGCGAACTTATTGTGGATGGGTTGCATGAATGATGTGCAGCATGAGTGCAGCATGAGTGATGTTTTAGCGCGCCAAAGAATTGAAGGTTGGGCTCCTGGGAAAACAATTTTGCTGGGAGAACATGCTGCTGTGTATGGTTTTCCTGCGCTGGCTGTGCCCCTAAACGATATCCGTATCTATGTCAGCATTGAACCTGCTGAGTTTTCTGAATTTAAGCCTGCAAATTGGAATAGTGTTTGGCGCTTTCTGGGGAGCGGCGCTCAGCAAACAATGGATGCCGCAACATTGCATCGTTTGCACTGTTGTTTAGGCAAAGCGGTGCAAATTGTTTTTGGTGTCGCGCTCGATTCTTTTTTGCCACAGTGTATTGTTGTGCGTAGCGAAATTCCATTGGGGGCTGGAATGGGAGGGAGCGCTGCGTTGAGTGTTGCTCTTTTGCGTGTCCTTTTGCTTGCTGCCCAAGAACAAAAAATAGAAATTGCTTTGCCATCCGAAAATTTTTTACAGGCGGCAAATGAACTTGATGCCGTGTTTCATGGAAATGCCAGTGGATTGGATGTTGCTGCGGTGGCTTCCAATAGTCCTATTTTGTTTCGGCGAGGAAATTTGCCACAGCCCGTTTTGGTGAAGAAGGAATTTTGGCTCACTCTTGTTGATTCTGGCTCCCGTTCCCCAACCATTGATATGGTTCGGAGTGTTTCCGAGCAAAGGGAGGGAAACCCGAAGCGGGTGAATGCCTTGTTGGAAAACCTTGGATTTTTAGCGAGTATTGCTACGGATGCAATGCAAAAAGGTGATCTGAATATCCTGGGCGATGCAATGAATCAAGCTCACGCTCGCCTGCATGATTTGAATGTTTCCAATTCCGCAATGGATGCCATTGCGTTGGCGCTTCGCACGAAGGGTGCGTTGGGTGCTAAACTAACAGGAGCGGGTGGCGGAGGCCTGGTATTGGGGTTGTTTGAAAGCAATCCGTTGCGGTTTATTGAGGGAAGTTTTGATAGCGGAAATACCTATGTAACAAAGGTTTCTGTGAAATAAATGCAAGGGGTTCGATTTTGAAAAACAGGGAGCTGAAAAGCTGGGATTTGAAAAGTCGGGAGCCTAAAAACCGTGACTTGCGGCATCTTTTGAAGGAGCCTGAAGACAATCCCATTGATTTGAATAGGGGTGCTCCGCCGCTCATGCCGCTGTTGCGAAAATTTCACATTTTCCCCCAAAAAGGGGGAAACTATGCATGTGGTTTTTGCAAACGCACCTACCGAACAAGCGATTTTGCGTGGATGTGCGTTGCTTCGTGTTCCGAACCCGTGTTGCAAAATTTGCGAGTGGCTACGCGCGTGTCGGGAGTAGTCACTTACTACTTTTGTCCCGTCTGTTTGAAACAATATTTGAACAAAGAAGATGCCTCTAATTGTTTGGAAAATTGTACCGATCATGTGATGGGTTTGTTGCCGTCTGAAGCTGTAAGATTGGCCTTGCTTTCGGCATATACGGCCGAGGAAAACGAAAATCAGACGCGTTCGGCTCGCGATTTAGATCGGGTTGAACGTGAACGATTGGAACAGGTGACTGCTCCTTTTGACGCCCATGTTGTGAATTTCCAAAAATCTGAGTTGAGTGATGATGAACTCAACGCTTTGGTGCCAGTATTGGCTACAGCTGGGACCCTTGAAGATCTCGATTTCGCCGACGACTCTGATGCCGGCAATGCAACACCCGAAGTGTCGGCAACCGAGCCTGAAGTTGTGCCAGCAGAGCCTGAAGGAGAGCCGACAAAACCAGAGGTAGCAATTGAGGTTGAAAGTGCTCCCGAGGCTCCGCCCCCCTCGAATGAAATTCGTATCAAGTGGAAGCCTGGTTTGAAGCCATTCCGCAGGCAAGAAGCTAAGTATGAGTGCACCGGTTGCGGCGTGAGGTATTTTTCGCGGGTAGAGGTTGAGGCTTGTTTTAACTCGCATCCTATTGACTACCCCAAAGATGACGATGAGGACGACGCCAACGATAAGAACAAGGATGGCGCTAAGGGCGATTCTGCCAAGAAAAGATAAGAATTTGGAGCGCGTTCTGCGAATTGACTTGCAGAAGAGCTTTGCGGGGTTGTGAGATGTTTTTTGCTTATGTGTTGAGTTTTTTGATTGCACTGAAATCGGAGGTTCTTGCTTGGATTTTTGCTTCCGCGCTGCGTATCAGAACACGCGTTATGTTGAAAAATTTGGATATTGTTTATTCAGAGTCTTTGTCCCGCACTCAAAAGAAACGTTTGGCTCGCAAATCCATGGCTTCGTTTTTGCGAACGATTTTTGAATTCATTTGTTCCCCGCTCATTTATCCCTTTGCGCGCGTGGAATTTAAAAATTTAGAACCCGTTCAAAAAATTCTTGCGCAGGGAGGCGGAGTTTATGGTCTTGCCATTCACCAGGGAAACTGGGAACTTCTTATTCACAAGGGTGGGGCTTCTGTTGCGTCGTTGCACCTTGCGCTTAAGCCTGTGGGGGGGGCTCGAGTGGCGGGTTGGGTTCGTGCACGTCGTGAGAAAAACTGCGTGCACGAAATCATGAGAAATGTTGAAAAACCGGCATGGCAACAAATTAACGAAGCAATTTCCGCAGGTGCCATTGTGGGGTTTGTGATGGACCAGAGACGCTCTAAGGGCGTGAATGTTCCTTTGTTTGGCCGTCCCTCGCTTACAAATGCCAGTTTGTTTCGGCAGTGGAGGGGGCAAAAGGCTCCCATTTTTCCCCTCACAATTCGTCGCACGGGGTTGTTGTCGCACGAAGGCGTGTTTTGGGATGAATTTGAAGTTTGGGATGAACCTGGTTGTAGTGAAGAACGCTTTTTAGCGGAAAATGCAAAGCGTATGAACGTCATGATTGAAAAAATGATTTTGTGGAATCCGGATGAGTATTTTTGGATGCATGATCGCTGGAAAATGCCTAAGGAAATTTGAGTTCCACTCCAAACCAATGCGGTGCTGCCTTCCAGGACTTCTTGAATTTCGTCGAATGAATATCCGTTCGCCACGTTCCATAGTCCTCAATGATTTGCGCTCTTTGTCAGAACTTGTTGGAGCACCCCCGATCGGGCATAGACGAAT
>CAIZES010000192.1 GCA_903932045.1 uncultured Silvanigrella sp.
CATGAAGCCTCTTTTGGAAGTATTTTCGTTTCGCGTTTGGTCGCGGTGTCGTTCCGAAAAATTTGCAGAATTTGTGTCTCAAGCGTCCACCGTTCTGAAACGTTTTGGAATGGATGTGGGAAACCAATATCTGTTTGTTGTTGGTGAACACGTTTGGTTTGTCGCAAACTCAGCGACGAGCTCTTCGCTGTTGCTGTGTGACGATGTGGTTGCGCGAGTGCAAAGTTGTTCCCGCGCTTTGTGTATTACTGGTATTGCTCATGGTGAACGGTTTGTAAGTGAGTTGCGCGAGAAATTTCCGGACGGCCTCATTGACCATATTGAGCTGGGCGATCACGCTTCGCTTTCTGAAAACGCTATTTGCGCTATGTCAAATCACGAGACGCTCATTTTCTCGGGTAAAGATTTCTTTCGCTGGCGCGATCATGAGGTGTTTGCCCAAAATGCGCGAGATAAAAATGTCTTTGTTGTTGCAATGGAAGTATCCTTGCGTGCGAGATGCGGCGATGTGGTTTCGCCTGCTGACCTTTTGCTTTCGCAGCATTCGCAGCATTTGCAGCATTTGCAGCATTTGCAGCATTCGCAGCATTTGCAGCATTTGCAGCATTCGTAGCATTCATAGCATTCGGCACGGGTAATTTATGAATCAAATTTTTTCTGGCCTTTTAATTTATTCCTTTGCAATTTTCTCCATGCTTTTTTGGGGATTGTCGTTTGTTTGGACAAAAATTGCATTTGAAACCTACGGTCCCTTTACCGTTGTTGCTGTAAGAATGTTGGTTTCTGGCGGATTTCTGTGGGCTATTTCTTATTTGCCGCTGTGGCGCGAATCTATTCAGCGAACCGATGTGCGCTGGTTTTTGCTTTTGGGTTTTTTCGAGCCCTTTTGTTATTTCATGGGAGAAAGTTTTGGTCTCTTGGAAGTGTCGGCTTCGGTTGGTGCTTTGGTCATTGCAACCATTCCTCTCTTTACAACCTTATTAGCACCCGTTTTGGAAAAGAATCAGCGTGTTTCTCCTTTTGCATATTTTGGTGCAACGCTTTCGTTTCTGGGTGTATTCCTGGTTATAGTCGATTCAAATTTTGACATGCAATATTCGTGGCATGGCATTGGTTATTTGTTTGTCGCAGTGGCTGCTGCGGTTGGATATAATATTGTTACCCGAAAGCTTTCTTCGAGGTACAAACCTATCACAATAGTGAAGGTGCAAAATTCCCTAGGATTTCTTTTTTTCCTCCCATTTTTTCTGTTTTTTGAATGGCATTCATTTGTGACAATTGTCCCGTCGATGCGTGCTGTTGGAAGCATTGTTGCTCTTACAATTTTTGCCTCCACGTTGGCATTTTTGATGTATGTTTTTGTGCTGGCACGTATCGGTATGGTTCGGTCGAATATGTTTACTAATCTCATTCCGATTTTTGCATCTGTATTTTCGTGGCTTGTGCTTAACGAAAGTTTTGACGCACGCAAAATTGTTGGAATGGCGTGTATTCTGGCAGGCGTTGTCCTTTCTCAGTTCCGAAAACCGACGTTGCTGTTGTCAATGGTGGAGGGGGGATGAGCGCTCGTATTCTTGCGAAGTATTTTTCCAGAAACAAGAAACCATTTGTGATAGCAATTGTCTTGCTACTTTTGGTTGATGCGCTGCAGCTCGCAATTCCCTTGGTTGTGAAACGAGTTGTTGATTCATTGCGCACTGGCACCATTGGTGCGAGTGCTATTAGCGGTGTCGGCAGCATGAGCAGCATGAGCAGCATGAGCAGCATGAGCAGCATGAGTGAACCACTTTTGCTGTGGTCGGGGCTCGCAATTGTTGCTATTGGATTTCTATTGTTTGCTCTTCGTGTTGTTTGGCGCATTTTGCTTTCGTCGCAGGCATATCGTATTGTGCGTGATCTTCGTGAACAATTTTATCATAAACTTTTGCAGCAACCGTATGAGTTTTTCACAAAATGGGAAATAGGCGATTTAATGGCTCGCGCAACAAACGATATGAGTGCCGTGCGCATGCTTTTTTCGTTTGCTATTGTGAGTGCAGTTGATACCGTTTTTTTAGGTACTGCAGCCCTTCTCTTTATGATGGTGCTGAATCCTAAGCTAACAATGATTGCTGTGCTTCCTTTGCCGTTGTTGGTAATTGTGGTGTTTTCTTTTGAAACCCGCATTCACAAAACTTTTCAGAAGGTACAAGAGAAATATTCAGAACTGACTTCGTTTGTGCAAGAGTCTTTCTCTGGTATTTTTGTGGTGAAGGCTTTTCGCGATGAAGAAAAGCGCCGCGACACTTTCGCCGATATGAATGAAGGATATGTTCACGAAAATTTGAAGTTGGCAAAACTGAACGCTCTTTTCGATCCGATGTTGCTTCTCATTATTGCCCTCAGCAATGTTTTGGTTTTTTGGTTTGGCGGTAGAGATGTGCTGCGTGGACGTTTTTCGCTGGGTGAGCTGATTGCATTTGTTTCGTATCTAGAAACATTGGCTTGGCCTGTTATGGCAGTGGGATTTTCCGTCTCTATGTATCAACGTGGTATTGCCTCTCTGAAAAGAATAGAAGAAATTTCTGAGTTGCCGGTACCTCGTCGCTTGGAAGGCGGAGTGCGTGCTCGGGTGCGCGCAGCAAACGAGCCGTGTTCTATTTCTATTCGGAATTTGGTTTTTGGGTACGAAGGAAAAGATCCTCTTTTTCGAAATTTGAATTTTGAAGTATCTGCCGGAAAAACCGTTGGGGTGTTAGGAAAAATTGGGTCTGGAAAATCTACTCTCGCAAGGATTTTGAC
>CAIZES010000193.1 GCA_903932045.1 uncultured Silvanigrella sp.
CGTATCCACCCAAGGGCAACCAACACAACTTATACTCGGTGCCGCCATGTCGAAAAGAAAAAGCCCGTGGACCAAAGCCCAAGGCAAATTCTTCAACATGAATCCCAAAAATTCTCGCAAACAAGAAATGCCCAAACTCATGAACAAAAACTACAACACCCACAACAATGATAAACGCTACGAGCTGGTTTTCGAAAACAGATTGCAGCACACCAGGCATTTAAAATGACCCCCGCTTTCCCGACTTAATTTGCGCCGAAGTGAGTCCGTACCGGCGTTCACGCGATGTATATTCCCGCAAGACTCTAGCAAATTCAGCCGAATCAAAATCGGGCCACGCAACAGACTCAAATGCCATTTCCGCATAAGCGATTTGCCACAACAAAAAATTACTCACGCGACATTCGCCACTCGTGCGCACAAGAAGATCAACCGAAGGAAGGCCCACAGTGTCTAAAGCATTTTCGACATCTGCTGCGCAAATGAGCTCGGGCTTCAAATCCCCAACAGCCACTCGCTGTGCCAATTTTTGCATGGCACGCACAATTTCGCTGCGACCACCATAGCTCAGTGCAACATTGAGCTTAAGTCCCGTCAAATGCGAGGTATCTCGCTCCAAATTAACAACAACAGTCTGAACGTCAACAGGAAGTCGGGTGCGATCACCAATCATACGAAAACAAACATTATTGGAAATCAAGCGCTCGCGGTCGGTTTGAACATAACTCCGCAAAAGAGTCATAAGCCCGCCAACTTCTTCTTCGGGGCGTTTCCAATTCTCATCAGAAAATGCGTAAAGCGAAAGCGCTTTAATGCCTAGCGATCCAGACATCTCGGTGATTTCCCGAACCCTCTCAACACCTTTTTTGTGCCCCATAATACGTGGCAAATGACGCGAATTCGCCCAACGACCATTGCCATCCATAATAATACCAACATGAATCGGTAGTTTTGTTGGATCCAATTCCCATTTTTTACAAAATTCGTTCATATGCTTTCA
The DNA here is from genome assembly GCA_903932045.1 of uncultured Silvanigrella sp. Classification (GTDB taxonomy): domain Bacteria; phylum Bdellovibrionota_B; class Oligoflexia; order Silvanigrellales; family Silvanigrellaceae; genus CAIZES01. The sequence goes on from CAIZES010000193.1 coordinate 1,001, forward strand.
CTTTCTTTAGCGCACACTATTCGCAAACGCTCTTATAGACCGCTTCGTCCGCTTTTGCGAATCCGCCCATGCCTTCAGCAAATGACTTCGCTCCGGACAAGAATCAGTGCCCTTCGCCACAAGCCCCTCACCATGACGTCTGAGGCCATGCGCATAGGCAATGGCAAGCGCATCAGTAGCATCATAAGGAAGTTCACTCAAATCTGCACGCAAAAGCGACTGAAGCGTTTGCATAACTCGCTCTTTATCTGAATAGCCATTCCCGGTTATCATTTTCTTTGCTGAGGTTGCCGCAATTTCCGAAATTTCCATTCCAGCCTGATAAGCCTCAGAAAGAATAACACCTCTTGCAGAACCCAACACCAAAGCCGAACGCGCATTGTTAGAAACAAAAGGCAACTCAACACAAACAATTTGCGGAGAATGGGCCGCAACAACTCTTCGAAATTCAATTGCTAATGAAGCCAAGCGAGCCGCCAGTGGAAGTTTTTCATCCAAACACC
>CAIZES010000194.1 GCA_903932045.1 uncultured Silvanigrella sp.
CCCATACACTTGACTACGCGGTATTCTATCCGCAAGGAAAAACACGTGGTGGCAAACACATTTGTCGGTAAAATCATCGAGTCCCCGTTTCATCCCACACAAATTTAAGCAGCAGCTAAAAGCTTATGCTCAAAATTCAATTTCCAAATTTCACCTTTACGAAAACATGCACGTATCCTCCCTATGATTCTTCTGGCAACTGCGATAATTGCTCGTTTTGCGCCGGCCCTACACGAAATCCGCTCGTGAATATGACGCAAAGCTTCGTCCTTAAGGATGGCCCGCCACGCTATTTCAATCAAAGCATGCCGAACGCGCGGACTTCCTTGTCGACTGATGTGGCCCTTTCGGGTCGCTTCTCCCGATGAATTTTCAGTTGGCGTGAGCGCTACAAAACTGAACAAACGATCTTCATTTTCGAATTGACTCATGTCACCCAACTCATTCGCTAGCACCCGCGAAGTAACTGGCCCTATTCCTGGCACACTGCGGTACACTGCTTCAATTTTGGAATCGACTTGAGCCTGTTCTGCGAGCCTTTCGTCGAAGGCTGAAATTTGATCATCCAATCGACGCCATAGCGAACAGAACTCCTGGAACACAAATTTTACTGATGAGCTAACTTTTAAAGATTCAATTTCTCCGATATATTTCTTACTCATCACTCTGTCGTCATCATAACGCATTAATCCAAGCTGCTGTAATTTGCTCTTGATTTGAACTCCGACTCGCGACCGCTCTTCGACAAATTGAGACCGAGATCGAGACAGCTTTCGAGACCCTTCAGTTTCGATGTCCGGAATACGAATACTCTTCACTCGATTATAGGCAATATGTTCCGCTATTTTCAGTGAATCTCTTTTGTCTGTTTTGACGCGATCCCGCGAAGCAACTTCTAGCGATCCCGGATTTACAACCAAACATGCGCATCCCCACGAAGCAATTTCTCGCTGAAGATGAAAGCCGCTGAAACCAGCTTCATAGGCGCACGTGATCTCGGCTCCTAGAAAATGGTTCGTAAAAAAAGTTCGTAGGGTTTCAGAATTTGCAGCGAGCGTTGCTTTTTTGACAATAACGCCATCGCAAATTGCAGTGATTGCATATGTTTTTTTATGTACATCCATCCCGATGTAGACTTTCTTTCCAAAATAATTAACATTCATACTTACCTCCTCCAACAATCGTTGATTAGATACAACTCCTCTGTTGGAGGTTTCCTCTTTTTTCTCAAATCGAAAAGATCCCAATTAGCACTGTCGCGGATGACGTATGCTCGGCAAAAAATGATCATCCGCGACAGTCGAGGGTCTGGGGCGAGTAGCCCCAGCGAGCATTTCACTCGCCCTCACGATCTCTGATTTCTTACAAACCCACCATAGTCACTTGAGGATACTCATCTGGGGTTTCTACTGGAGCAATGGATTCCAAGCGTTCGTAAGTAACAATCCCGTAGCACAAAACGTGAGCGGCGTTGAATGCATTCACTGGAAGGATTTCTTAGAAAATCTGTACCGCTCAACGGGAAAGAAGAGCACCCCAACCTAAATTGCGTTGCGCTTCAGAAACTTCAAGCAGAAACGTGAAACGGCAAAATCACCTCAACACGGGTGCCCACGCTTTTTTCAGACGACACCTTTATATTTCCTTGCATTGCAGTGACAACACTACTTGCAATAGCAAGTCCTAAGCCCACACCACCAAAGTCGCGATTCAGAGCATCACTCTCTTGCGAAAAGGGAGCAAAAGCCTGCTTTAAAAACTCCTCAGCAATTCCCGTACCCGTATCTGAAACACAAAAACACAGAGTTCGACTCTCCGCTGAGCTCTCCAATACACTCACTCGCAATTCCACCGTTCCCAATTTCGTAAATTTTACTGCGTTTGAAAGAAGGGTATGCAACACTTGACTCAAACGAAAGGGATCACCAATAAGCTCCGCGGGACAATCACTATCCACAACCAAAGACAACACAACATTATTGCCATCTCGGCGAACTCTGTGCAATTCCAAACACTGAGAACAAATCGAGCGCAAATCGAAGGCCTTTTCCAACAAGAAAACGCCTAAAGATTGATCACGTGCATAGTCGAATATGCTATCGAGAATGCCCAGAAGATTGGAAGCACTGGCTTCTAGCTGTTGCAAATATTGAGCAGATGCGCCAGTTAAACCGCACTCATACCGAAGCAAATCGACAAAACCAAACATCGCATTCAAAGGAGTTCGAATTTCATGACTCATGATGCCTAGAAAACGAATTTTTGCCTCATTTGCAGCTTCCGCTTTTTTGCGGGCTTCTGTTAGGGCAATTTCGCGTTCCGAAAGTTCTCGAACCCGCTTTTCCAGAAGAAGGTTCTTAAAAAGAACTTCTTTCTTTCGTTCTTCAAGCAAAATCAAACCAAAAATTAATAAAATAGCTATAGAACTCGAAATGAGAAACGTAGAAAATTCGAAGTCGACAACTTGAAACCCGCGACGAACCGAAACACGAAACTGCTTCCCGAAATATAAAAAATCAACCTTCCTTTCGGTAGCAATCCACGAATGTTGTTCGCTCACCTCTAAACTGCTTTTTTTAACCAAATCCACGCTTTCAGAATTTGATTTTGTATACATAAGTTTTACAAAATCATGCTGATTTCCCAGCGGAAGTTTTTTGGGATCAAGAACAATCAAAAAAACACCAACATTCTTCCCTGGCCGTTCCGCAAGCGTGAGTCTCTCTTTGCCGGCATAAACTGGAACAACAACTTCAATAGCGAAATCATCGAAATTCCGAGCCACAGTAGGAATTGTTAACACTGTACCCAGAACAGAGTCTGTAACAACGGCTTTATTCAAAACATCAACAAAAACTTCATTGGAAGAAATATCGAAGCCAACATCCACAGAGCCAAAAGCTTCCAAAGGCTCGCTAAACACAACGGGATAAAGTTGCCCTTCGCCGCGAGCCGGACTTCGCGTGAAGCCGTTAGCACTCCGCGAAAAAACACGAAATCCAATGCGTCCGGTTTCCTCCATTTCGGTTTCAAAAGAGCTTCTATCAGCCGCATTTATTCTGTATGCAAAGTTAATTTTAGCAATATACGGATAATTTCGAATGGCCTGCTCAACAACAATTCGAAACTCGTCCGGGTCAACGGTCCGAATTGAAGATTGAAAAAAAGCCTGAAAACTGCGAGCCAACGATTCGGTTTCAATAAGGGCACTGGAAACCTTGGCGGCCTGTTCATTCAATGTTTCCTGAGTTTTCTCGCAAGCGCGATAGTATGCATCTATAAAAATAGCAGAGAACGTGGCAACAACAACAACCGCAACACTCGCCCCAAAACCCCATGTCCGAGAAAATGACAGAGACATTTTGTGAAAAAGCGAAACCACCTGTTTCATTGATCCTTTGCCTTTGTTGCTTTGCGCAGCAGAGTGGGGGGAAGGCTTATTTTGGCAACCGCAGCTAACCTCTCATTGATAATCAGATTCCATCTGCGATTCGTCACAACCGGAAAATCCGCCGGTTTTGCGCCTTGAAGAATTTTTGCTGCAACAATACCTGCGTATTCGCCCTGCTCTTCTGGCGGAGTGACAAACGAAAGCATTGTAAGAGGCACCATCCAATTGTAAACAGCAAGCGTCAGCTTACGCGTGTTTTCAAGGGCAAGCCTCTCGGCTTTTTTAAAATCGAAACCCTTAATGCCATGCACTACAGGAAGAACTACGAAATCATACTCAGCCTTTTGGGCTTTCACAAAACTCTCGGCCCAATCGGCATACTGAGTTGGATAATGCTCAACCAAACTCACCCCTGAACGCTGAAATATTTGCGAAAAACGGTTGCACAATTTTCGTCCTGTTTCGCTTGGCTCTGCTAAACAATATCCTCGTCGAGATTTTGGTAGCAAGCGCAAGGCTTCTTCAACCACTGTGTCAATGGCATTTACTTCAATCATGCCTGTTGCATTTGAATACGGAAGACCATACTCGCTTGCAGACCAATTCACTCCACAAAACACAAAGGGAATAGAGGAATCTTTGTAATATTTCTGCAGAACATTTTTCACAGCGGGATCGTCAGACACAACAACAACATCGGGCTTCATCGCATTAATAATATCTCTTGCCTGAGCGGCCTTTTTTTCGACGTCTTCAGGATGAATTTTTGCATCCAATAGAAACGTTCTTTTTTCGGAGCAGGATTCGTTCAATTGCTTCCAAAGAGCATCATCAATTCCGGCAGCCCATTCGTATTCCAAAGTATACGAAGAGATATGCAAACATTTTTTCCCGGCAGCCATAGCTGGAAGTGAACATAATGACACCAGTGACAAAGAACCAAAGAAGAATGGGTGCACAAATTTCTTCAACTGCGAAGTAAAAAGCACAGAATCTCCTCATCGCTTAAAAAAATTGAACCCGACCTACTTTGCAACCGAGCTTAAGTAAATCTTGGCCTGCGCCAAAATTTTTTCACGAACAATTTGATAACGCTTCAACTCCATGCCGTTAGAACGCCAAATTAAAAACAATTCGTTGTGACCGGGAACCGCATCAACAATTTCTAGTCCCTGGCAATTTTCCTTTTGCGATACAATCTGCCTTGGAACCACAGTTACAGAATTCGGTAAGGCACGCATTGCATTAGGAATGGAAGTAATGTGATCGGTTGTTGCAGGCACTGTGACTTCTTCCCAAGGAAAATTCATTCCATCAAACTGCCCGCGCCACCATTTGTCCACCAAAGGATCGGGAACAGTCATTGTTACCCAAGGCCGCGAAAGAAGATCGCGCTTGCGCTGTTCCTTCGTTCCGTTTTTCAATAAATTTTGTCCAACAAGCACAAGTTCTTCATCAAGCAATTTTTCAATCTCGATGTCATCGGTTTTTTCGAAGGGTTGTGCAACAATAGCCATATCAAGTTTACCATGAGCAACCGCATGAATGAGTTCGGCGGTTTGATTCACATGCAATCGCAAGCGCACACCCGGAGCCGCCAGCGAAACCGGAGCAACACAAGGCACCAAAATAGACTCAAACCAACCCGTAAGACACCCCACACGCACTTGGCCTCTCAGCTCCATAATGCTGGTGGCCAAAGATTCCTTCACACCATCCAGTTTGGATACGATATCGCGAGCTCGTGGAGCAATGAGCCTTGCGGCATCCAAAGGGACAACACTGCGTGGCGTGCGTTGAAACAACGTGACACCCAACTCCTGTTCCATTTTTTTAAGTTTTAACGACAGTGCCGGCTGTGTGAGACCAATTTCGTCGGCAGCTTTTGAAATTGAACCCGTGTCAAGAATTGCCAAAAATGCTTCAAGATCTTTAATGTCAATCATATTGCCTCACTTTTAAACAACCCTGAGAGGTTCAAAATGAACCGCCAAAGGCAAAACAACCGAAAACGACGATCCCACTCCCGGCGATGACTGAACCCTAACTTCGCCCCCATACTGCTTTACTATGGAGTAGCTAATGGAGAGCCCCAATCCGGTGCCCTCGCCCACTTCTTTCGTTGTGAAAAAAGGATCAAAAATCTGTTTCAGATTTTCGGCAGCAATTCCACATCCCGTATCGTGAACACACACCGTAACAAAAGAACAATCCCACTTGCTATCCACAGTTAGAGTTCCGCCCGTTTCCTGCATGGACTGAATAGCGTTTGTAATCAGATTCAGAAAAACTTGTCCAATTTTTCCCGGATTCGCAACCACCTTTACAGGCTCATCAGGAAGGTCGACAACAAGTTCAATTTGATGTTTCCGAATCACAGGAATTGCCAAACGAATTGTAGAGTGGACAATATCAAAAATGTTAAATTCACCTATGTCGGAGGTTCGGCCTTGTCGCGCAAAACCTAACAAGTTTTCCACAATAGATTTGCACTTTCTTGCGGCCTCCTCGATTTCTTTAAGATCGGAACGATGAGGATTTGTGTCATCCATTTCCTTCAGAGCCATTTGCGAGAACGCCAAAATACCCGCAAGTGGACTGTTGATTTCGTGTGCAACTCCGCCCGCCAACTTTCCCAAAGCAGCTAATTTGTCACTCTGAGCCAAACGTTCTTGCATCATTTTCTGTTCGGTGAGATCTCGATAGTGAACAACAACCAAATTTGGTTCTTGCTCTGAACCCGAAATCATACGATGAGCACGAATCTGAAATTCTCTATTTTTAAAAAGAGCGTTGCATTCCCACTGCACATTTTGCGAAGACAACAAAGCTTCGCGAACCTTGCAGTGGGCACAAGGAACTGCTCCGGCAGCAAAAACATGATAACATTTTTTCCCGCGAAAATCGCGAACAGAAAGCAATTTAGCATTCGCTGCTTCGCGAACATACGCCATATTCTGACGAAGAATATTGTAGTCACTATCGATAATCACCAAAGGATCATCGATAGAATCAATCATGGCCATCCATTGCCGTTTGAGATCTTCTACAAACTCAATACTCATCGTTTTTCAGTGTCCGCCTTCTACAAAAAGAAAAAAAAAGCGGTCGTCAATGACGAACCGCTTCCTTTGCATCTCCGGAAGTTTGCGCCACACTTGCGAGGTGAGCCTCTTGGATTTTAGCGTGGAGCTCATCTTTTTCAGGCCAAGCTATGGCATGCATAAGCACTGTATCCATGTGATCAACAGGAATGATTTTCATTTCTGCCAACACTTTTGCAGGTGCGTCATGTAGATCTTTTTCGTTTTCCTTTGGAATAAGAACGCGTTTCACACCCGCCCGATGAGCCGCCAAAAGTTTTTCCTTCAAACCACCAATGGGCAGCACACGTCCGCGTAGGGTGATTTCTCCGGTCATTGCAATATCACGAGCAATGGGGCGTTTGGTGAGCGCACTTGCCAAAGCCGTTGCCATGGTGATACCGGCACTGGGGCCATCCTTGGGAATAGCTCCCTCGGGGAAGTGCACGTGAATATCAATTTTGGAATAGAAATCTTCTTCCAGGCCCAAAAATTCGGCGCGCGAACGGATGTATGTGAATGCTGCCTGGCACGACTCCTGCATTACTTCGCCAAGCTTACCCGTTATTTTCAGCGCACCTTTACCATGCAACACAGCAACTTCAACAATAAGAAGCTCGCCGCCCACTTCGGTGTATGCCAAACCTTGGCACACGCCAATTTCGTTACGACTTGCCATTTCACCAATGCTATAACGATGTGGCCCAAGATATTTTTCTATCATTTTTCCGTCAACGGGTGCAAAGGTCATTCCGTCCAGCGAAACAAGAGGCAGAGCTCCGCTCACAACCTCGGCGGCCTCATGTTCATCATCCAAAGGTTTGTCGCCATTCTTGCGGCGTTCTTCTCGCTGTAGGCGCAAAGACTCAAATATTTGCGGCTCATTTTCAATTTTTTGTTTCAGAAGATCTCGGGCAATTTTGCGACTGACACTGGAAATTTCGCGTTCCAAATTACGCACGCCCGCCTCGCGGGTATAGTGACGAACCAGTGTATCCAGAGCCGAATCTTCCCACTCGAAGTTAACCTTATCCAAACCATTAAACTTGAGGGCCTTCACCAACAAATATTGCCGCGCAATAGCCTTCTTTTCGAGCTCCGTGTAACCGGAAAGCGAAATCAGTTCCATACGATCGAGCAAGGGTTTTGGAATGGTATGCACTGTATTCGATGTTGCCAAAAACAAAACCTGCGAAAGATCATAGTCTAAATCGAGATAATGATCGTTAAATGTGTGGTTCTGCTCGGGATCCAGCACTTCCAACATTGCACTTGCAGGATCGCCTCGGAAATCGGAGCTCATTTTGTCGATTTCATCGAGCAAAATAATGGGATTGCTACTACCCGACTTCTTTA
>CAIZES010000195.1 GCA_903932045.1 uncultured Silvanigrella sp.
TTTAGTCACCAATGCGATACCGAACCCGGAAACAGCGGCTCAACCGTTATCGATGATGAAACCTTAAAAGTGATTGGCATCCACGACGGCGGCCGCATTCCTTGGAACTACGCAACAGTTCTTTTGGATACTCCCATTGCGGAATTCGCAAAACTGTTGCCTGCTGACTAAAAATCTCTCTCAATCTCAAAAGTAGCCCGGGCGCAATCCAGTTACGAATCAATTGGGAGATCCAAGTGCCCAACTCCCCTATCCAACTCCCTGTCCATTTCAAACTTAGGATCAGCATTCTCTAAGAATGAATGCTCTGCGCCTTCACAAATTCTAATCAAATCTTTTGGCAAATTTGCCGCCCAGTTCGAAATCAATTTCCGCGCAGCAAGTAGCGATTCCACTGTATTCAGTTCACTGCGCAAGGCTCGAGTGCTCGGAAATCCCGTGGCGTACCACAACAAATGTTTACGCATCAAACGTGCTGCTAAAAATGTGTCGCCATAATGCTCTTCCTGAAAATCAATATGACGAAAAACCGTTTCCATCCACTCAACCAGAGACGGGGATTGCGCTCGCTTTCCAGCAATGTCTTCAAACACCCACGGATTTCCAAGAGCCCCTCTGCTCACCATCACTCCGTCACATCGCGTTTGCGCCAACATTTTGTGCGCAGCCCCACGGGAAAAAATATTGCCGTTGCCAAGTGCAATTATCTTTGGATTACGAGACTTAATAACGCTCACACCACGGGAAATACCCGCAATATCCACTGGCACGTTATAGCCCTCCGAACGGGTTCGACCATGGATAGTGCACATATCAACATTCGCCAAAACCGCTCGAAGAGAAGTATCCTCAACCGTGACATTCTCACGAGTCCAACCCAGTCGATATTTCACACTTAAAGGCTTTGCAGTAGCAGATCTCGCTGCTGCCAGAGTGTCGGAAATGCGTTTTGGATCGGTTAAAAAGCCACTCCCAGATCCCGACGCAACAACCTTCCGCACCGGACAGCCCATATTGATGTCGACAGTTTCAAAACCTTCAGCGTCCAAAATGCGCACCGCACGCTCCACCTGATCCACTGTTGGGCCCGTTACCTGCACTCCCAAAATTTTTTCGGAAGAATGCCGCGCCATCATCTCAAAAGTTTTTTTATTATTGTACGTAATGGCCGTCGCAGAAAGCATTTCCACATATGTGAGTGTTGCGCCGTGCTCGCTGCAAATACGCCGAAAGGGAATATCGCTCACACCTGCAAGTGGTGCCAACACAATGTGCTTCATGCAAGCAGTTCCTTTGAGTTGCTTACTGAATCGCAATAGCGACAACTTTCACCCTCAACATAACTCGGGTGCAAAAGGTCTTGAGGAGCAAGAGGCTGCCGACAAGCATAACAGAGCTTGTACTCCCCAGGCTCCAACTTTTGATTCAGCGCCACACGATAATCAAAAACAAAGCAATCACCCTCAAAATGAGAATTTCTATTGAGCACATGGGCCTGCTCAAAGTGCTTCAAAATTCCACCTTGAATTTGATATACCTTTTCAAATCCTTGTTGACGCATGTACGCCGTTGCTTTTTCGCAACGAATGCCGCCGGTACAAAA
>CAIZES010000196.1 GCA_903932045.1 uncultured Silvanigrella sp.
GAAAAGGTGAATCACCCGCCTCAAAAAGATCCTTTTTCTGGGCGAGTGAGTCGCTTTCACAGAATCGTTTTGAATGATCAAGATTTTCAAAATTGCGACGCAAAGTGCTTGTCATTGGCTTCGTCGGGAGCAAAAAAAATATGTGACGCAAGCGGCGGTGTTTTTGATTTGTTCAACGTAACAACGGCATTCACTCAGAAAAGTGCTTTTCTGACTTTTTGTGTCGCTCCGCAAAAGAAACAACCCGCAGCGCATTTGGTATTTTCTGCGGACAGCGAAGTTTTGGATTCAAAATTGTACTCGGTGAAGCTTTCAAAGGGTTCGCCGTTTCTTTTGGACTGGCTAAAACTTGCTGGATCGGGTTCTCAAATTATTGAGAATTCAGAGCTCCGCGCCAAGCTCAAAACGAAAGCGTTTATTACCATAAACGTGGATAGGTCGGACCTTCGTGGCACTTTGGCTTCGGTGAGTCAGTTGCCTGTTGCAACAAGTCTTGAAATTGCGACAACGGAAAAGATCATGGGGTTTTCAACGGTATCGCAGGTTTGTTGCGATATTTCCTTTTTTGAAGATTCCTTTTATTTTCCCATTTTTGTGGGTATTCCGAAGACTATTGGACGGCTTCGGGATGGCAGTGACGTCAGTTTTGCTTTCAACACAAAAGCGAAGCTTGTGAAGCCTTCGGGGAGCCGAGGTGCTGCTGTTGTTGTGTTGGAGCAAAATGGAAAGTACGTGGCGGTTGGTATTCGCCCAACAGTGGCTGCGTCTAAAAAGTCTGATGGAGTTATTCTCGACAAAGAAGCTTTGGAGGAAAGAAAACTCTCCGACAAAAATGCGGGTATCTCATTCGATCTTTCGGGAAGCGAAGGTGAGCAAAAGTTTGAAGCTTGGTTTTACGCGGGAACAAACTTGCCGCTTCTTCAGGAGTACGCGGCTCAAGGGGTGCGCTATCAGTTGCGGCGGCTTTAGTAGCAATTTGGGCAGCAATTCGAGCGGCAATCCCACAGGAAATTTCAGAGGCCATTCCAATTACTTTTTCTTGGGCGCCATGGCACCGTCAAGGTCGACTTTGAGTTCTTTAAATATTTTTAACAGTGGTTCATAGTCTTTTGCGCTTGTTTCTACAGTATTATCAACGTCATTAATGGTTTGTTTTTTTGCCGACAAATCGGCAAAGCAATACTTAAGACCTTCTTTGGTTTTCGATTTAACTTCTGCTGGCAAGCTTCCCCGAATTGCGATGGGGTCGTTTGGAATGGGTTCGGTAAGTGCCAAGACCTTTATTTTATCAAAGACGTCGGAAAACTGAGTTGTGAGCAAACGGCGCGCGTCGTTTCCTATACATGTTTTTTGATTTATTTTTTCGCAGTGATTATTGTTGGCATCGGTGGCGGCGCTGAAGTATGCGGCTCCAGCGTCAACTTGTTTTTGGTACACCATGGTGATTGATACGTCGTGTTTGTTTGCAAACACTTCCTCTCCAAGTTTCACATTTTTTTCCAGCAGCATTTTTTTAGGAAAAATGTAGCCGGATCCTGAGGCTGGATCAACAAAAGCAAACTTTTTTCCTTTGAGGTCTTCTAGTTTGTTAAGCTTGCTGTCGGAACGGACAAAAATAGCTCCCCGATATGTTGCTTCACCTTTGCGAACCACGCGCAAAAGAGGTTCGACATCGTATTTCTTCTCAAGCGCTTTGGCGTAGCTGGTGGAGGTTGTCATTGCGAGGTCAACTTTTTTTGATCCAAATCCTTCAACAACCACAATGTATGAAGGAGGAATAGTGATGTCGTATGAAAGTCCTGTTTTGGCCTCTAGGCATTTGCGAAGAGGTTCGGCGGTTGCCATCATTTTGTTGGAATCGCTGGAGGGGGAAAAGGCGAACTTGATAGGATTGCGCCGGGTGCCAATTTTATCTTCGGCATGTGCGGAAATTGCGAACATTCCGGCAAATGCGGAAAGTGTGAGCACAGTTGGGGTAGCTAACGCGAGTGCGGAGCCGAGTGCATGTTTTTTCACGGTGACCTCCAGGTACAATTGAAAACCCAATTGTACTCAACTCTGGTGTCAAAACCAACCCGAAGGCTTGTTGAAGTGGCCGAATTTTGAACAAGTGTAGGAATTCTATTCGGGATTTGAGGTGTGGCTTTTTCTTCTCGCA
>CAIZES010000197.1 GCA_903932045.1 uncultured Silvanigrella sp.
ATTGCTGCCCTTGATGAACTCATTGCAGAGCACTAGGCCCAAGCCGGTGCCGCGCTCGCCCTCGGTGCCATACGTAGAAGAAAATTTGTCGGAGCGGAATAGGTTGTCTAACTGGTCGCGGGTCATTCCCACGCCGGTATCCGAGCATTTAAGCCGAACCGACTCTCCGACCCTTTCGGCCGACAAGGTGATGGCACCGTTGGTTGGCGTGAACTTGATGGCATTCATGATGATGTTGCGCACCACGACATCGAATTGGTCGGGGTCGCAGAGCACTTTCAAGTCTGGAGGGATATTGTCTACGATTTTGATTTTCTTGGATTCGACGAAATCTTGCAGGATAATTTTGTTTTGGGATAACGCCCCCCCCACTTCCAGCGGCAACGGCTTCACAGATACTTCTCCTTCCAAAGAGTTTTTTGCCCAACGCAACAGGTTGTCCAACAACATCCCTACCGCATTGAGTTTTTGGGAAAGCACCGGACGAATTTCCTTAAACTCCTGCTCGCTGATGTAATCTTCATCCAACAGCTCCAAGGTTGATGCGACGTTGGAAATAGGCCCCCTAAGGTCGTGCGACAACACGGAAAAGATTTTGTCCTTATATCGGTTGATATCAGACAACCGAGCCGCTTGCTGTTCAATTTCACGCTTTTGGTTGGTGATCAACGACGTAAACAAGCGCTCTTTCTTTCTGCTGTTGTAGAGCAGCACAAGGGCCAAGGCCAAAAGAGACATGCCGATTCCCATTACAATGAGGGCCTCCGTCTGTATCTTCCTGACTCTGTTGGTAGCGACTTCGTCTTTCTCGAGTAGGCGGATCCGGTTCTCCTTCTTGGCGAGTTCCTCATCGAGCTGTAGTTGGATGAGCCTCTTGTCGTTTTTACTGCTGTAAATACTGTCGCGCAAATCGTACATCAGCTTCCGGTAACGGAGCGCGCTTTCCAAATCGTGAACCATCTCGGACGCATCAGCGAGATCAGAAGAAATTTCAAGAGCCGGTTGAAGCATACCAACCCTTTGCACTATCCGCAAAGCATTGGACAGGTGTACCATACCGTTTTTGAAGTCGTGACGTTTTAGGAGAATCCGCCCTATGCCGTTTTCCGCCAGGGCGATATTGGAAGTGTCGCCGATGGGAACGGTAACGGCGAACAAAGTGGTGTAGAGGGATAAGGCGGTATCGTATCGACCCATGTAGTAGAGGGCTTCACCTGCATTGCCCATGGCGATATTCTTCCAATAGCGGTTGCCCGACGAGTCGGCAACTTTGATACACACCAGAAACCGCTCAAGCGCCTTTTCAAACTCGCCGGTTTGGGCATAAATCAGGCCTACATTCATCAGGCTTTGCATGAACCCACGTTTGTTGCCGGTTTCAAGAAAAACCGCCTCGGCCTTACTGTTATAATCAAGCGCCTTTTGGGGATCACCGAGGTCGAAATAGAGCTGGGCGATATTGGACATGGCAACTGCCGTCATGGCACGGTCATTTTGCGATGTAGCAACATCAAGCGCTTTCAAATAGAACTCTAATGACTGTGAATATTTATAGACATCGGAATAGATGCTGGCAATATTGCTGAGGGCGGCACACTTGGTTTTATAGTCGTGAACGGCATCGGCTGCTTTGATGCATATCTCGAACTGCTCGATGGCTGCGGCATATTTCCTTTCATGAAATAGCACATTACCAATATTGTAATGGGATATAGCCAACAATTCCTTATGGCCGGTCTTCACGCAAATTTCCAATGCCGAATCCAACACTTTTTCAGATTGGACGTATCGATTCATTTGGAGATAAGCAAACCCTATTGCATGCCTGCATGCAATTTCCCCTTTGATAAAATGGACTTGTTGGGCAATCTCCAAACCTTTTAAGCCATAAAACAACGAGCTATCTGCATTTTCCTCAGAGAACTGCGTGCAGAGTTCCAACAGCAATGCGGCGCGAAAGGTATCGGAAGCAGGGTGTTTCCCCAATTCCGCCTTAAGACTATCGGTCGAAAGTGCG
>CAIZES010000198.1 GCA_903932045.1 uncultured Silvanigrella sp.
GCTTAGGATCTAGGCCCAGTGCAACGAGTGTGTCAGTAATTGCCCTCACATCTTCTACAATGCACTTGATTGCCATCTTGGCGCCACAGCGCACACAAACTAAAATATCAATAGCGAAAGTTCTCTTGAGCAGTTCGCCACCCAGCCCCCCCTTGCCCACAAAACAGTCTCCTGCACCCACAATAACAAAGCATGGAATTGGGTGTACAGCGGGCTACGGAATTTATTTAACAGGAGTATTTCCTGATTCCGTATATGCCACAGTTCTCGATTCTTCTAAGGGAACTGTACTAAATCGCTACCAGCAGGGGAACAGCGCTCCGTACACTGTCTTGGGAGGCACACTTAAGGATAACGGAGATGGCACTCACACTTTTAGCTTCTGCATGGAATCTGCCGCTGAACATAATGCCCTAGATGCCAATGGCGTCACGGTTTTTTTAACCGACGTTCTCACGTATCTGGAAGCTCACGTCACAATTTCTCGAACTCAGCCGTAGTTTGATTATTTCTTGTCAGCAATATTCAATTCATTAAAATGCGTTCAAAAATTCCCGCAGCACCCATGCCAGTACCAATACACATGCTAATCATGCCGTATTTTTTATTATGTCGCTGAAGTGCATGCACCAAGGTGGCCGTGCGAATTGCGCCGGTGGCACCTAGAGGATGACCCAAGGCTATTGCGCCTCCAAGCGGATTCACCTTTGCTCTGTCGAGTTCGAGCACATTGCACACCGCAAGTGATTGGGCTGCAAAGGCTTCGTTGAGTTCAATCCAGTCAATTTCTGATTGATTAAGGCCTGCCATTTTAAGCGCCAGCGGAATGGCTTCCACCGGACCAATTCCCATCACCGGAGGAGGAACGCCTGTAACCGCAAAACTCACAACGCGAGCAATTGGCTGCACTCCAAATTCTTTAATAGCCCGTTCGCTCATGAGCAAAACAGCGGCGGCACCATCGCTCATTTGCGAGCAACTTCCCGCTGTGACGCTGCCACGCGCAGCGAACACTGGCTTGAGCTTTGCCAAGCCTTCCATGGTGCTGTCTGCTCGGGGGCCTTCATCAACAGAAACAACCTGTGACTTGAGAGACGTGCTCACCTGAGAAAAATCGGGCACCGATTCTTGCACTGTGTAAGGAAGAATTTCACTTTTGAATTCTCCAGCCTGTGTTGCAGCTACGGCTCTACGATGACTCTCGAACGCAAATGCATCCTGAGCTTCACGCGAGATATTCCATTGCGAAGCCACTTTCTCGGCAGTGAGTCCCATACCGTATGCGATGCCAACATTTTCGTTACCTGCAAAGAGAGCCGGATTCATAACCACTTTATGACCCATCATGGGTATAAGACTCATGCTTTCAGTGCCACCTGCAATCATGATGTCGGCTTCGCCCAAGCGAATGCGATCGGCAGCCATAGAAACTGTTTGCAATCCCGATGCACAAAAACGGTTTACCGTGACGCCAGGAACGCAATCGGGAAATCCAGCAAGAAGAAGGCTAATGCGTGCAACATTCATTCCTTGTTCGGCTTCCGGCATGGCGCAGCCAATGATAACGTCCGCGATACGTTTTTTATCGATTTGCGGAAAAGAAGAAAGCACCCCCTTCAGCGTGTGGGCAAGAAGATCGTCCGGCCGCGTGTTTCTGAAAAACCCGCGCGGAGCTTTGCCAACGGGGGTGCGAACTGCGGCCACAATATAGGCATCCTGAACTTGCTTTGTCATAACAAAACCCTCATTGAAAAAGTCTTCATTAGTTGCGGAGAGGCTTGCCGGTTTTAAGCATGTGCTCTATCCGTGCCTGTGTTTTTTCGGTTCGCAACAATTCCATAAACGCCCTACGCTCCAAAGCCAGATACCAGTCTTCGGTGAGCAAAGTGCCAGCTTCAACATCGCCGCCGCACAATGCAAAGGCGATGCGTGAACCAATTTCAAAATCGTGCTCGGATATAAAACCGCCTTCTTTCATGTTTACAAGTTGTGCCTTAATTGTGGCAATGGCACCCTTTCCAGCCGCGAGGATGTCGCGAGGGCGTAAGGGCGGCCTATAAGCAGCTTCACACATGGCTCGCGCTTCGGTTTTGGCAACTGTGAGAATTTCGTTCGGATTGAACACAACAACGTCCGAATGTTTAAGATAGCCGAGTTCTTTTGCGTTTTCTGCGCTGCGCGAGACTTGGCCCATGGCCATATTTTGAAAATACTGAGCCAGAAAATGAAAAGTATTGCCGCCCTTGGCTTCTCGCGAAGCACGAAGTGCGAACTCCTTAATACCACCGCCCGCAGGAAGAAGTCCAACTCCCACTTCAACAAGTCCGGCATAGGTCTCGAGTGCTGCCACTGTCTTGGTGCAGTGCATGACAAATTCGCAGCCTCCGCCAAGCGCCATCCCCTGAACGGCTGCAACGGTGGGCACCATGCAATACCGAAGCGCGAGCGAGGCTTGTTGGAATTTGGCCACTGTGGCTTCTAAAGTGACAAAATCCTTTTGCGCCACAGCTTGAGTGACTTGTGCCAAGTTTGCGCCGGCGCTGAATGGAGGCTCAGATTGCCACAGCACAAGGCCTTTGAATTGTTTTTCGGCCTCACTGGTCGCGCGAATGATGCCGTCCAAAACCTCATTTCCCACAGCATGCATTTTACTCTTAAAGCTTAGAATCCCAATTTCGTCACCGGTGTGCCAAAGCCGAACACCGTCGGTTTCAAAAACAGTTTCGCCGTATGTTGGCTTTTCGCCAAGGAGTGTTTCGGGATAAGGTTGGCGCTTGTAAACGGGTAATGTTGAACGACCTTGCATGCCACCTGTTTTTGGCGAAAAAGATCCTTCATTAGAATGCATCACTTTTCTATTTTTATCGGTTGCCCAATTGGGAATTGGGGCGTTTGTCATTAATTTGCCTGCGGCGAGGTCTTCGCTGATCCAGCTGGCAATTTGCGACCAACCCGCCGCCTGCCACACCTCAAAGGGGCCCATTGCCCATCCGTAACCCCAGCGCACGGCAAAATCGAGATCCCGCGCGGTGTTGGCAATGCTGTCGAGAGTCACCGCACAGTAGTGCCAAAGGTCGCGAAAAATGGAACATACAAATTCGGCTTGCGGATGTGAGCAAGTGCGAAGTGCGGCAAATTTCTCGCGTGGATCTTTCATTTTGAGAATGGCTTCTACTTCTGGAGCAATCTCTTGAGCACTTGGGCGATAATTGCGCAACGCGAGATCCATAACAAGAATGTCTTTGCCAACTTTGCGGTATACGCCGGCACCTGATTTTTGTCCGAGAGCTCCATTTTTGATGAGTTCTTCCACCCATACTGGGGTTTTAAAGTATTTATTCCAGAGATCATTGGGAAGAGTGTCGGCCATAGTTTTAATAACGTGAGTCATGGTGTCGAGGCCAACCACGTCCATTGTGCGGAAGGTGGCACTTTTTGCACGTCCAATAATGGGGCCAGTAAGGGCATCAACAACGTCAAAGCCGAGACCAAGGCGCTCGGCATGATAAATTGTAGCCAAAAGTGAGAAGACACCTATGCGATTGGCAATAAAATTTGGTGTGTCCTTGGTGCGCACAACCCCTTTGCCAAGCACTGTCACAAGAAATGTTTCCAGCCCGTCGAGCAACTTAGGATCGGTGTTGGGCGTTGCAATAAGTTCAACAAGAGTCATGTAGCGCGGTGGATTAAAAAAATGCACGCCACAAAAACGCGATCGCATGGCTTCGGGAAAACCGTTGCCAAGTTTTTCGATGCTGAGGCCCGAGGTGTTTGTAGCAAAAATGCATTGCGGATGCAGATGTGGAGCTATTTTATTGTACAGATCCAGTTTCCAATCCATGCGTTCGGCAATGGCTTCAATAACAAGATCGCATTCCTTAAGAACTGCAAGCCCCGTTTCGTAGTTTGCCGGAGTCATATAGCCCGATTTGCTTTTGACAGACAAAGGTGATGGCTCTAATTTTTGCAAATTTGCAATTGCTTTGAGCACCACTCCGTTTGCATCTCCGTCTTTGGCAGGGAGATCGAAAAGCACAACTTCGACATTTGCGTTGGCAAGATGGGCAGCAATTTGCGCACCCATAACGCCAGCGCCCAGAACAGCAACTTTGCGTACAATAACGTTGGAACATGAATCCATGGCATCCCCACTTTCACGCACTGCAGTTAACGTGGCAGCGTGAGTTGAAAAATCTCAACGCGCCGACCACAATATGTTAGCCGATGCAAAGTGGCTCGCAAGGGTTGAGAGTCAAGGTTCCCCACTATGGCTTGCGTGCTAAAAGAAAAGCGCCTTGGTTCAAACGGAAGTGGCCTTGGTTAAGGCTTCGGTGAGGACGTCAAAAATGGGAATGAGGCGAATGGCAACTTCGTAGGTGACAGTGGTTTCCGGTGTCTTTTTTACGCGAGCGTCATATTGACTGATGATTTCAGTTACGCTTTCTTTAGATTTTGCAATTTTATCTATGGCAACTGGAATTTTTTGCGCATCAATTTTTGCAGCTAAAACACTGCGCAATGTGGCATATACGATGCGTTGCAGTGCCCCATCAACGTGTACTGCTTTGCCAAAATCTGTTTCGGGGCGCGAGCCACGAAGAACATCTTCCGCACATTGCCAAAGGGCTACGGCATTCCACGACATTTTTAGCCAACTGCGGATTGCAATGGTTTCGGCATCGGGTTCGCGCACCGAACGTACGCCCTTTTGAAGATCGGCAATCCATTCCTGAAGTTCAGGAGCACCTGTTAGGGGGCCCCGTTGCTTTTCGTTTTGAATCCAGATACCACACATACGGTTGATAACTTTGACAACAAGTTCTGCAGTTCGAACACGGTAGGTTTTTTCCAAAGCGCCAATTCCTCCAAGCTGATTCTCTTCGTTTTCGAAAATAGGGACTCTGCCATGGTTTTCACCAATCGTCACTGTGTGTGGCTATAATGTTGTCTTCTCAGAAATTTCCAGTAGAGGGAAGCCCATCACCATGAACAGCGTTTTTCCAGGAATTGAGGCCAACCCAAAAGAAATCGATTTGAACGTTATGGAAGAAGCCATTGCTTCCATTGCTCAAAAAATTATCATGGAAAAAAAGAAGCTTCGGGTTGAGATCGTTCCTAGTTTGCCGCAAATGCTGACGCCGGCTTTTTACATGAGCGGCGAACTGTTGCCTGAGGCCTTTGTCTTCGGACAAGTTGTTCCTGCAGCCATTTTTTTTGTTGTTGGAGTGGATTCCAAATTACAGGCAACCCTTGAAATGGACTCAAGCTGGATTATTGAAACCATTGAAAACGCATGGCGTGAGTTTTTTCCAAATATTTGCTGTCGCCTTGGAAATTGGGACCACGACCTTTCTAAAGTTCGGCGTCTTCCTTCCTCTTTAAATCTGCGTTTTTTAAGGTATTCAGTATTCTGTGAGCGGGACGGCCGTACCGAACGCGCGGGCTATTTTGATATCCTTGGTAAATATATGGAAAGTTAAACAAACAAGTTTTTTTTGTGATACGGAGTGGAAAAATTTATGCCAATATATGAATTCAAATGTACCGATTGCGGAAACAAAGATGAAGTTTTGTTGAGTTTTTCAGATCCCGAACCAGCACATTGCAGTCTGTGCCAAGGGCCGACTCAAAAAATAATCAGCCAAACGAGTTTTTCTCTTAAGGGAAGCGGTTGGTATGCCAGTGATTATGGGCGCAATAACTCTTCAACAAATGCAAAAGATGACTCTGCAAAAGATGACTCAGCAAATCCTGTGTCAACCAAGGCCTCAACGGATGAAGCAACGACCACAAAACCGAGTGGAACCCCAGGCACAACAACAACGCCCTCTGCGCCCGCATCCAACAGCACAACAACGGTCGCGTCGGCGAATTGTTAGCGAAAACTGCTAGAGAGAATCGTTAGAGAGAATCGTTAGAGAGAATCGTTAGAGAGAATCGTTAGAGAGAATTCTTAGAGAGAATCGTTAGAGAGAATTCTTAGAGAGAATTCTTAGGACAGATCGTTTTTTTCAACAAGATTTATGGCTGGCACGTCTCTGTCCATTACAGTTTTGCGTCCATCCAAGTTGGCATTGCGAATGGCTCCATCGCAAATTTGTACAATTCTTTTTGTGAGCACATCCATAGCATTTGCGCTTGTGTTAAAATCCGAACGTTCACGAATATATTGTTTCACCTTTGACACAACCACTAATATTTCGGTTTCTGGGGAAGGATTATTGGCGCTGAACGGTTCATTGATGGACATCGGGGAAGGCTTTTTATCTGTGTTCACAATGGTAACACGCCTTGGTAAATCGGTTCTCGGCAAATCTGCCGATTGCAATTCTGCCCGAGCAGGTGCCATGCTTTCTTCAGCCCACGCATCACGATGCCGAAGCATTTCATTATGTCCCGTCCAACACCCAACACTGCAAAAAACTTCGCCCGAAATTTTACCCCGGCAGTGACTTTGTGAGCAAACGTAAAATGGAGCAGAACAAGGAATCTCTTTTTTGCAGGAACTGCACATTTTCCAAACTTCAGTCATTGAATTCTCCGTGCTCAAAAAAAGGCTTCGCGTACAATAAATATATCATAGGTAGGAATGGGTGTCGAACTTATTGGCACTAGCCCACGGCTGTCTTATCTAAAACAGGCTTGACATGGGGCGATCACCTCTAAGTCCACGCGGCACGCGGCACGTCGAAGGCCACGATTTCCGGGTTTCGTTTACGTACACGTCCGCGCCTGTCGTGGTGGTCAGCGTGCTGCATTGTCTATTCCGTTGAATATTGCCGAGGCGTCAGGAAAAGTGGGAACAAACGACCGTGCTCGTTTCTTTGCCATTGCA
>CAIZES010000199.1 GCA_903932045.1 uncultured Silvanigrella sp.
CGCAGATCTCCATGTCCCGTCTTTTTCATCCTTTTTTGCTGGAATAAAAATGGATTCCTCAATTGGAACAATATTTGGTTCGTTAAGAATCGTAAAATCATTCGAAGGAAATTCATCATTGAGATCACGACTGGCGTACTGCTCACTTACGTTTTTGCTATCAAAACGCCTAGCAATAGCATCGTAATCATTCACGTATCGAGCCACAAAAATATCCCAAAGTTCCGTTTTTGTAAGTCCAAAAGGGTACGATTCGAGTGTGTTCAAAAGAAACGTTGTCACAGATCTATCAAGGGTGACAGGGAACAACAACAAAAAATGCAAGAAATCCCGAAAAAGCACAAAATAGCACCGAAACAGCAAACACGAGGTTGGAAGGAATGAGTCGCCTTTTCATTGGCGGCAAAGATCCCAAAGCAACAACAAACAAAAAAGTAGAAATCAAACTAACCAGAGCTAAAGAACACCCACGATAGAAGAGCAATGACTGTGATAGCCACGGTGAGCGAAAAAGCGCAAGCAAAATCGAAAAATACAAGACCAAAACTGAAACAACCATGAAAATGTATTTTTTCATCACAAGAAGTCCCCAAACAATTTTTCCGATTCATCAAATACTAGCACGAACCGGTTGTGTTAAGAAACTTCTTCATAACAACTCCCAAAGACCTTAAGAACGGAATTCGTTCTTCTACTTTTTCTTTTCAGCTGTACCTGTGGGATAAGTTACAGTTAATTTTTGATTAGAGAGCGGACTTTGAACCTGCCATTGCCCCTTCCCAACCACAACAGGATGCGGGTCGGAAAAGGCAATTTTTCCGTGGCCGCCAGGAATATCCAGGGCCAATGTAGGAATAGCAATACCAGAAACCCTTGCACGAAGCTCAGAAATCAAACTTAAAGCCTCTTCTAAAGGGATGCGAAAATGATGCGTGCCCTGCGCGAGATCGGGGTAGTGCAAATAGTATGGCTTAATGCCCAATTCAATAAACTGCCTGAAGAGAGCTTCCAAATCGTCTATTGTAGCATTCACGCCTTTTAACAAAACCGACTGAGAAAGCAGTGGGACGCCCGTGCGTCGCAGCTTTCGAATAGCCGCAGCGGCTTCGGCGGTAAATTCTTCGGCACTGTCGGAATGGATAACAATCCATACCATTTTTGAAGAACCACCAATAAGCTCTAAGACATCGTCCGTAATGCGTTCGGGCGCTACAACAGGAACGCGCGAATGAAAGCGCACAATTTTAATGTGCGGCATAGATTCAAGTGCAACAAAAATTTCGCGAAGCACAGAGAATTGAAGCACCAGCGGATCGCCACCGCTTAAAATAACTTCACGCAGTTCTTTGTGTTCGTCAATATAACGCAATGCATTTTGAAGTTCTTCGCCAGACAAATCTTGCTCGTGCAAGCCAACCCAATTGCGCCGGAAACAAAACCGACAATGCACAGCACACCTATGCGAGGCCTTTAGCAAGACCCTATCGCCATAGCGGTGCGTGATGCCTTTTACAGGCGTATCTTTTGCATCGCCAATGGGATCTTCCAGCTCTAATTTCTGCACCTCTTGCTCACGCGAGTTATAAAGAAACTGCGCCATAACGCGAGTTCGCTTCTCCTGTATGAGGCGCTGCATGAGCGGCGAAATTTTTTCTGGGAACAACCTATGAGAAAAACTTTTCACTTCACTTACTTTCCTGAAAACTTGCTTTTCCGAAACTTGCTTTTCCGAAACTTGCTTTTCCGAAACTTGCTTTTTCGAAGAATTACTTTCCCGAAAAACAACCCACCAATTTTTGCAATTTTTGAGTGTTCACAGTGCTGCTTTGACGCGCTTGAAGAAACGACATCACCGCATAACCCGATTGCACCAAAGAAACATCCTCGCTATTCTCGGGGAGATTGGTGCGAACATCGCCACCCATCATGTACACAACCATGTGACTCGTACGTGGCTGCGACGTTGTCAAGCGTTCGTAATGTGGCTGGTACAAGTTAGTGGAACTGCATTCCGCCAATTTCACGCCCAACACCTCGCGTGCCGGATGGTTGATATTCAAAACTTCCATAACTGGCCACTCAATGGTGTCAAAATTTTGCAAAACATTTGCAATCAACTCGCCAATACGCAGAAAACCAGCGCGCAAAAGCTGCGCATTGGAAGGATGAACACGTTCCATGGAAACCGCAATGGCTTTGTAGCCTTCCAAAGCAGCCTCGGTAGCAGCACCAACTGTCCCGCTGTAATTCACATCTCGCCCAACATTATAGCCGTTGTTAATTCCCGAAATCACAACATCTGGCTTGTTGTCTTTTAGAACATCTGCAAGGGCCACAGCAACAGCGTCGGCAGGAGTTCCACTCACAGAAAAAGTTTTTTCGGCAACACACTTACACAAAAGTGGCGACAAAATTGAAATAGCATGCGAATTTCCGCTTCGCTCTTCGCTGGGCGCCACAATCCAAATGTCATGCCCTTTCGCGCGAAGCACTTCTGCCAAAACTTGAATTCCAGGTGCCGAATAGCCATCATCATTGCTCAAAAGAATACGCATAGTGCTCCAATTCGTTGCCGGACATCAATTCCGGACATCAATTCCGGACATCAATTCCGCAGCTCAATTTTGAATCGTT
This sequence comes from uncultured Silvanigrella sp., assembly GCA_903932045.1. Classification (GTDB taxonomy): domain Bacteria; phylum Bdellovibrionota_B; class Oligoflexia; order Silvanigrellales; family Silvanigrellaceae; genus CAIZES01. Next base: position 2,635 of record CAIZES010000199.1, read on the forward strand.
ACGGAAATCAATTCGCTTCCTGCCAAAATATTACCTAAACCCCTGTATCCCAAAGTCGTTCGCGGGCAAAGTCTCCAAATCGAAAAAATCCTCAACAAGAGCCCGCAGAGGCTCGGCCAAACTCAGGGCTTGAGCAGGACATCCTCTTGCGGTGTAGGGATGTTCGGAATCATAAATTTCCGCAAAATGACCAAACGTGTCGCGGCCATAAAAATGCCGAAGCGCTTTCAAAACCTCGCGCCGGTGACTCCGACTTTGCTCACCATTCGCCAGTTTCTGTGCTGAAATATAAAACCCAATCAACCAAGGCCACGCCGGTCCATTATGATAAACAGCGTCACGAGCATCGGGCGATCCGGAATAAACGGGGCTATAACGCGAATCTTTGCAGGAAATTCCACGCAGCCCAGTGTCAACTAACAAGTTTTCAGACACCGCTAGCAGCGCTCGCTTTCGCTTTTTTGCATCAATTTTAATTTCCGGAAGACCAAGCGCAATAACCTGATTGGGGCGCAAACTTAAATCCCAAGCATAGCCCGAATGGTTAGGACTATCCAAAACATCTGCAAACCAACCATATTGTTCACACCAAAATTTGTCGAAACTTGAGTTGGCTTTTTCTGCCAGCCGCAGAAGTTTTTCGGCAGACGACTGCATATGAACAGCCTTCAAAAGCCTTGCCCATTTGTACAATGCCGAAATCCAAACCGCATTAATTTCAATGGGCTTACCAATGCGCGGCGTGAAACAATGGTTTCCAATATGAGCATGCATCCATGTGAGCGGCACCCCATGACACCCAGCATACAGAAGTCCATCCGAAGAATCGATGCGAACATTGTAGCTTGCTCCACGCTCATGACATTCCACAATCTCGTCTATTTTTGACGAAATAGTGCACACAAAATGCCGATCCTGAGCAACCTCAGAATACCGCGCCGCAGCATACAAAAACCAAGGAGTGGCATCGGCGCTTGCGTAATCGCGCGCCAAAGCAGCTCTGTCGGGTGTCATGTACAAGTAATTTGGAACAAGCCCGTTTTCAATATGACCGGCAAAAAACTGCAAAATGCTTTTTGCAGCCTCAAAATTTTGCCGAACAAGACACAAGCCAGGCAAGCCGATAAATGTGTCCCGTGCCCAAATTCCAAACCACGGATATCCCGCTACAACATTGTGATTCAGGTGGTTCTTAACAATAAAGTCATCGGCATGAAGACTCAATTCTCGGGCAAATTGCCAAAGATCTTTATCTGTTTTTAAAACCATATCAGCCGCAAATTTTATATTTGGGCTCTCCTGAATTTGAATGGGAATCATGCGCTCTTTTTTTTCGGCCGAGTGCCCCAAGAGAGTTACCGCAAATGTTGCAATATTTTCTTTTTTCGCAGGCATATCAATCACAACATCAAAATCACTACTTACTTCTTCCTGATACTCGTAACCGCGTTCCTTTTCAAAATCGTACACAGATAAGGTTGTAAGCCGCGATTGCCGCATGCTCACATCTCCTCCTTCTATTTGAAAAAGAAGCTTGTCGCAGTTCAGCAATGCTGTTTTTAATTCCCACATATGCCCACTTACCTGCACAGGAGCTTCCGGGCCTGTGGCAGCATCTTCTACCCCCAATGTACGGTGATGACTTCGCTGCAAAAGCAAAGGACGCAGAACAAGAGCAAATGAAACACTATTCTTGCAAACTATTTTGTACTCAACATGGGCACCACCGCCCTCAACAAGACTCAATTTTTTTTCAACATCAAACACAATGCCATCAGTAGCAACTTGCTGAGTCCACTTTACCCATTGGCCAGCAGCCACGTCTGCATTGCACTCCAAACGAATTTTCTCGTTGTTTTCAAACAACGCAATTTGGATTTCACCCACAACAATTGTTTCACGAATGCCACCCAAAACATTAATGCGCCGAATGGGCGGAAACGACGCCACTGTACAAAAGGAATGATAGCGACGCCTTGGTTTTGCATCACAACACCCAAGAGCGTATCCCCCCAAACCATCGGTCAGCAACCATTCCCGTTTTCCTGGTGCTCGTTTTGCCTGCTTTTCGACACTCATCAAAGACCTCACCCATGCAAAGTTCAGTGTCCACACAAAAAGAGTTTACTCCCACATTCACCGCCCTAAAAGTGCAGTGTCGTTTGGCTGGCGGTGCTGTCCGTGAGGCGACCTGTCTCATGTTAACCTTCTCCTAGAGAGAGTTATTGAATGTTCATGGAGAGACCAATGTTCACGGAGAAAACGTATGGTGCAAAAAAAGAACAGTGAAAAAAGCAAGAAATTTGAAGAGTGGCAAAAAACAAAGTTGGGGAAGTTTTCCCTATGGTTCTTAACCTTATTTCACCTTTCGGCACTCAAAATTGCCTTATTGGTTATTCTCTTTTGTGTGCTTGGACTCCGAGTCAACTATCAGAGCCAAGGCACTGCAGGAGCTGCTTTTGATTGGGTGGGGCGCCTTGAAAATGCGTTTTACGATGTCCGATTTTTGCTTCGAGGACCCATTAAGCCCAGCGGAAAAATTGGAATTTTAGCCATTGATAACGAAACACTGGCTCGTTTCGGGCGCTGGCCTCTTAACCGCGCCGTGTACGAAAAACCCTTTGAAAATCTCAAAAAAAGAGGGGTAAAATGGATTGGAGTGGACGTTCTGTTTCCCGAACCCGAACGCCCTCTTCTTGAAGAATCTATTCCAGGCATTCAAGAAGCTCTCATGGCGGGCATGCAGCCCAATGGCTTCAATGTTGAAAAGTTTGAAGAAAAATTTGCACCACTCATGGAATCGAGTCGTGGCGATCAAATGCTTGCAAAAGGTTTTGGCAATTTTCAAAACGTCATTCAAAGCTTTTTCTTTTACGAAAAAGGCTCGGAAATTGACATTGCCAGCGACTGGGGTGCCGAATACGACAAAGTTGCCAACAGTGGCATTGACATGGTTGGGATGTCGAAGGGTGTGGACAAAAAACTTATGGATTACAAAAATCTGATGAGTTACGCCCTCACCGTAAATACGCCCGTTATTGCCAAATCTACTCTGTTTGCAGCATTCACCAACAACGAAGCCCGCAGCTTCGATGGCTTGGTTCGCGCAAATGGCCTTGTCAAACTCATTGCCCCACGGGATCCAAAAACAAAAGAGTTTGTTCGCGAGCCAAAATTCTTTTCAAACTTATCCTTGGCACTTGCATCAAGCTACCTAAATCGCGTACCGGTATTGGAAATGGACGACGCCGGTATTAGCAAAATGAAACTCATGGATGCCGATGGTGAGAAACAGCCCATAGACATCCCATTGGTGAATAACTCTCGTGGATGGTCGTTCATAAAACACTACGGCCCCATGGGAACATTTAAACATATTCCATTTGTAAATGCCTATGACGACAAAAATCTTCCTGCCAAAATGCCGGAAATTTTGTTTATGGGCGCTACCGCAACAGGTACCACCGATATCTTGGCTTCACCTTTTTCACGGGATTTTTTCGCCGTGGAACACTTGGCCGCCATGACCGAAAACATTATCAACCAAGACTTCATGCGACGCCCAGAAACCGCACTTTGGTATGAACTTGCAGCACTTATTATTTCGGGCATTGTTTTCGCGCTCATTCTTCGCAAAGCATCGGCTCTAAAATCGCTTGCAATTATAGTTATCTTTCTTGCAGTTGCATTTGTTATAGACCGTATTTATTTGTTTGGTCGCGGCTACTGGTTTTACCTTGGTACGCTTTACGTACAATCCATTGGAATTTACGTTGCAGTTTTGGTGTACAAATACTTCACCGAAGAGCGCGAAAAGAAAAAGGTTAAAAATGCCTTCCAGCACTATCTCAACCCAGCTGTTATTAATCAAATTCTTGATAAGCCAGACATGCTCAAGTTGGGCGGTGAGAAAAAAGAACTCTCGGTGTTTTTCTCGGACGTGCGCGGGTTTTCAACAATTTCCGAATCGCTTTCACCCGAAGCTCTCACTCATCTATTGAACGAATACTTTACTCCTATGACGCAAATTGTGCTCGACAGCGGCGGTATGCTCGACAAATATATCGGCGACGCCATTATGGCAGTGTGGGGCGCTCCTTTAAATATGCCCGACCACGCCGACCGTGCCGTGGCTTCGTGCTTGCGCATGATTGATGCTTTGGAAATATTGCGTGAAGGCTGGAAAGCAAAAAACATGCCGCTCATTGATATCGGTATGGGCGTTAATACGGGCGAAATGACCGTTGGAAATATGGGCGGCGACCAACGCTTCGACTACACCGTGATGGGCGACTCCGTAAACCTGGCATCACGCTTGGAAGGAACCAACAAAGAATACCGAACGCGCATTATTATTTCGGAATACACAAAGGAAGCACTCAAAAATCCTCAACTCTTTCTATTGCGCGAACTTGACCTCATTGTTGTGAAGGGCAAAACCGAACCCGTAACAATTTTTGAAGTGATGCACTACGCCCCTCAATTTAAGCAACGTGCGCTTGAAATTCAAGGACTGTTCATCGAAGGTTTGTTGGCATACCGAGCACAAAATTGGGACAAAGCAGAACAAGACTTTGGAAAAATTCTAACACTCGATCCCAAAGATGGCCCAGCAACTGCGTTTTTAGATCGCTGCAAGTATTTGCGCGAACACTCGCCCGGCGACAATTGGAATGGCGTTTGGGTCATGAAAACCAAGTAACAAGTCAATTTACAGAACCAATTTAGTTTTCATCGCCCATTCATCGCCCATTCATCGCCCATTCGTTTATTTCGCGCAATTTCGTAGTCCCGCCAATATTGATCCGAATATTTTTCTTCCTC
>CAIZES010000200.1 GCA_903932045.1 uncultured Silvanigrella sp.
CAGCCTATAAACCTAATCAATGCCCAGCCTGCGTATTCCTGAGCTTTTCGTGCGACACAAAGCAGGCTTTGATTTTTCAATGTCGGTTGTATCCAGCAAAAAATCAAAAAGTTCGTCGATCTCGTCCTGGGAAAGATGCGACAAAGACGCAACATAATTACCACTCGATCCATTCAAACGTTTTTCAAGGGCGCGTTGAACTTTGGCTGCGCCTTCTTACCGCCTTCCTCGCACAACTCGCGAGGAAGTTTAAATATCCAATCAAAAAATATCAGTAACTCCAGAATCCCTAGCACATCCCAACGAAACAACAGAAAAAACGGCCGTAAAACACTTTTTGAAAAATTGGAACGACTATAGGGGAACCAAGAAAAATCCGCACGCGTTACGCCACAAGAAATGCAACAGCCTAAATTTTTTTCGATTTTCCATCAATGTGAACTTGCGAATGAACATCAAAATGGCCCAAACGCCTAAGACGCCTTGCGTCACAATCAAAAGCATCATGCCTTCTATCAAAATTCACTCCAGAAATCTTTGTTCCGCAAATGCCACAAATAACACAAGCACCCTCATTGTGCGCAAAAACATTTTCTCCGAGCACATCATGCACACATATATTGCCACGCAAACCAGATGAAACATATTTGACAGGTGTTGAAAAAAATAAAAACGAAATACTATTTGACGATCCATTCAAAGACATACAATCCTCCACTTTGCTTGTTCAACAAACAAAGCGAGAGAACATCACACCATTCAAGAAATTTCTAGAACTTCAAACACACCTATTCAAAAAGGCGAAAACTGGACATAATGTTCAAAAACAGGTCAGCCGATATACCATTTCAAGCATCAATAAATATGTTCATTCATTCAGTTAGAACCCGAGGGCACATCCTTACCCATTCCCTTACCCATTCCCTGCCCCATTCCCTGCCCCATTCCTTTTCCACCATGCATATCTCCACGAAATTCTTTTCTCTTATCCATCTGAAGCATCATTTCCTTGCGCTGTTCCGGCGTTAAAACAGAACGAATGGCTAAAAACGTGTCAAAGTGAATTGCCGCCATTTTGGCATGCAAAGCCTGCATTTCATCGTGAGACTTTCGAATTTCAGAATCACTGGCATTACCCGCCAGTAATGCATGGAACGAGTCACGCTTAGAATCGATTTCAGTTCTCATTGATTCAATTTGGGAACGTTTTTCCCTATGAATGGCAGAAATTTTCGACTTTTGCTCTGCAGACAAATTCAACTTCTGCATATTTGGCATCATGAGTGGTCCCTGCATCATTCCCATCGCACCGGGCCCCGAAGGAGGAAAATCTCCCCCCTGTTCTGCAAGTGCCGAAGCTCCCGAAACTATGCATGCCAACACAAATGAAGTCACAAATTTTATTTTCATAACACACTCCTCCTACTCTAAAGACCCAAGCACAAACACATCAACGATACTACGCAGAAACACTATTCAACGAACTCTATCTCTCATCAGAAAAAATCGAAACTCACAAAAAATCATCAAAAATCATCAAAAATCATCAAAAATCATCAAAAATCATCAAAAATCATCAAAAATCATCAAAAACGTCATTCACAGCCACTACATATTTTTGCTCAATTCCATGCATAGTTTCTGTCATGAATTCATCAATTTCCTCCTCCACAACGATATTGCCAGACACATCAGCAATTTTTGCAACTTGCCCGGGAGCAACTTCGCTAACATCTCCGTAACGAACTTCTCCATATTTGTTCCCAGCAAATGCAAAAACAAGCGCAGCCATCACAACCACCGAAACAAATACGGCGCCCCAAACTCCCAAGTGAAAGCCTTCGCCTCCGAACCAAAGTTGCGCTTTTCCACCCAAAATAATGCTTCTAAATTTTGTTCGCCACGAATTTTGGACAGTCAATCGCATAATCTTGTCTTCCAAATTCCGGCCGGCTCGCGGCACATCTGGAGCATTAGCACGTAAAAAATCGCTCAATTCTTCGTCTTCACAATTCCAATCCTCAACATGTCTATCCTCAACATGTCTATCGCCAACATGTCTATCGCCAACATGCCTATCGCCAACATGTCTATCGCCAACATGTCTATCGCCAACATGTCTATCCTTAATATTTTTGTCGACAAAACGAGTTTCATCTTTCATGGCACAAAACCTTTGCTGTTCAAAAAGTTTCGAACATCCGCACGCGCACGAAAAAGCCGGGACTTAACCGTTCCACTCGGAACGCCAACAATGGCTGCAATTTCATCCATAGAAAGTTGTTCAAACTCCGCCAAAACAAGCACATCTCGACAATCTTTTTCCAAAGCAGCCAAAGCTTTTTCCACACAAAGTTTTGCAGTTATTTTCGAAAAACTCATCGCATTCGGGTCTTCCACATCAAACCCAACTCTACCGTTTTCGGTTTCGAAAGTTTCATTCCCAAAATCGGTTTCGGTCACTTCGCGTGATCTCAAAATTGCTGCATTTTTTCGAGCATCCATAGCAACATTCCACACCACCCTGTAAAACCACGTAGGAAAGGCTTGCGGATCTTTTATTTTTGACAGCCCTTTCCACACTCGCACAAACACCTCCTGAACCAAATCATCGAGATGAGACGAACCCACCATTCGCGACAAAGTTCCCCGTGCTTTAGGCGCATACATTCGGTATAGAGCGCGAAAACTCTCTTCATCCCTCTTGCTCGCACACGAAACAAGACGAACCGTGTCTTCCGCTAAACTCATCACGAACCTCCGTCATTGTGTGTAAAGACCGGCCCCGTTCACGGTTGGTTCATTGTGCCACAAAAAAAATGTTCGCAGTTCAATTTTGTCTTATGAATCGATAAATTATAAGGCTTGGCAGAAACTCTGACTCGAGGTTAGTCCTTAACTAAGTTTTCTTGACGATGCCAGGCATCACACACGGCAACCGCAACCATTGCCTCGGCTACAGGCAAAATTCTTGGACAAAGACAGGGATCGTGGCGTCCACCAATAACAATATCAACTTCGTTGCCATTTTCATCAATGGTTTGTTGCGGCACACCAATGGAAGGCGTGGGTTTCACAGCGACCCGAACAACAATGGTTTCTCCATTGGAAATTCCACCCAAAGTTCCGCCCATATGGTTGCTCGCAAATCCATTGGCAGAAATAGCATCGTTGCTTTGTGAACCATGCATTGCAGCCAATGCAAAACCATCGCCGAACTCAACACCTTTTATTCCACCTATGGAAAGCAAAGCGCCGCCTATACAAGCCTCAAGCTTATCAAATACCGGGTCGCCCAAACCAACAGGAACTCCGAGTACCAATATTTCCAAAATTCCGCCCACAGAGTCCTTCGCATCGCGCGCTGCTTCAATCACTTTTTCAATATTTTCAGTTTGCCCACCAACACTCACAATGGAACCAACAATTGTGATTCCTTTTTCGAGCAAAATCTTTTTTGCCACAGCCCCTGCGGCAACTCGCGAAACAGTTTCACGCCCCGAAGCACGCCCACCACCGCGCCAATCCCTAAGCCCATATTTTTTCCACCAGCTAAAATCGGCGTGACCAGGACGAAATAAATTTTTCAGGTTATTGTAATCAGCACTCCGTGCATCTTGATTGCGAATAAGCAATGCCACTGGTGCGCCTGTTGTTTTGCCTTCAAAAATTCCAGAAAGAATTTGCACAACATCCGATTCCTTCCGCTGCGAAACCAAATTGGATGTCCCAGGCTTACGCCTATCAAGCTCAACTTGAATATCTTGAGCAGAAATACTCAATCCTGGACGCACGCCATCAATAACAACACCCATAGCCGGGCCATGACTTTCACCAAATGTTGTGATTCGAAAACTCTCGCCAAATGAATTTCCGCTCATGCCATTTTGCTCCGAATAAGTTCCAAAATTTGCCAAAAGGTAGGGAATGATTTTGACACACATTCCTTATTTTCAACAGTCACCGGATATCCACCCAATTCCAAAAGTCCAAAGGCCATTGCCATGCGATGATCATTCATTGGATTCAAAACCACTCGTCCCTCTGACGAATATTGTGCACAGCGGCCTTCTACAACACCATTCTCTACACGAACAACCGAAAAACCATCGGCAGTCTCTGTGACACGGCATCCAATCGCACTCAACGCATTTGCCAGAACCGAAATACGATCGGACTCCTTGTGTCGCGTATGAGCCGCTCCAACAAAAGTTGTGACGCCAAAAGAGAACGCAGCCAAAGCAGCCAACGGTGCAATTAAATCGGGTGTGTGTGTGAGGTCGATTGTTCTGTCTCTCTTTTCACGAAACAACGACAAGTATTCTACAAAACAGGCATCACCTTGAATGGAATTCTGTGGAATATTTCGAATATTCACCAAAACGTTTGCAATATGCGCAGCAGCCAAAACAAAGGCAACCGAAGACCAATCACACTCAACCGAAAAATCGTTGGGGAAAATATAATTTCCAGGCCTCACCACATATGTATTTGGCGTTGGTTTTTCCACTCGAATTTGAAAACGATTCAAAAGGGAAACAGTCATATCGATGTAAGGTTGAGACACCACATTTGTCTGAGTGTGCACAGTGAGTCTGCTCAACAACGCAGGAGCGACAAGCAAAAGTCCAGAGACAAATTGACTGGATACCGATGAATCAACTTCAACACAATTGAAGCCATGTTTTGCAGGTCCAACAAGGCAAACGGGAGGAAATCCATCGCGCGCTAGGTAATCCGCCCGAACTCCCAATGTTTGCAAACTATCAACCAACGCGCCTATAGGTCGTTCCCGAAGTCTTGTAGAACCATCTAAAGTAAGAGGAAAATTTAGCAATAAACTCAGACAAGCCCCAAACCTAAGAGTTGTTCCAGCGTTATCGCAATGCACGCCTTTTGTTTTACCAGCCTCTACGCATTCTCCCTCCCTCGCGCATCCATCTGCGTTCGCGCATCCATCTGCGTTCGTGCATCCATCCACGTTCGCCCAACCAGAACGGGGGCTCGGCCGCACCCAAATACCATCGTCGGTCCATTCAAACGAATGTCCTAGCGTCTCCAAAAGCGCCGCAAGGGCAACCGAGTCGTCGCAACGCAAAGCGTTCTTGATATACTGTTTTTTCTGACTAAGAACTGCCGCAATCAATACGCGCTGAGTGATACTTTTGCTACCGGGGACATCAATATTTAGCATTCAGACCTATTTCGCAGCACTTTTATTCATTACCGAAACAGCCTTCACCATAATCGGAATATCCGCGGGAGTGAGATCAAACTGCACCAACTGTGCAGGCGTCACAAAACGAATTTCGTCATGAACACTCAACGAGGGTTGCTTTTGATTAACACATTTTGCCCAATACGCCGAGAGCTCGATGGTAAAATCTTTGTATTCGAACTTATTTGACGCACAGAACTTATCAACGAGAATATCCAAACCAAGTTCTTCTTTGATTTCGCGCACAAGTCCTTGTTCTGGAGTTTCACCAGACTCCAGTTTTCCACCAGGGAACTCCCATTTAAAAGCATGAGTTTCACCCTTAGCGCGACGTGCGATAAGTATTTTTCCCTGTTCTACAATAAGTGCAGCGACTACAGCTTTTGTTAGCATCACATTTTCTCCATAACGGCGCGAACGACTTCTTGTACTCAAACGCTGTTATGGCAGAATCACCCTAAAGAGTCGAGCTCCGACAATTCAAAACCGGTGAGAATTGCCAAGCACCGAGATTTCCTAGAACAAAAACTAATGAGGGGTTCCCCCGTCCACTCCGACGAAGAACCCCTCATTGACAAGCTCTCAATTGCTGATTCGGTTGCCGTTTTCGCTGATACTTTAACCACTGACACTTCACTTACAGCATAACTTACAGCATAACTTACAGCATAACTTACAGCATAACTTACAGCATAACTTACAGCATAACTTACAGCATCAGTTGCCCGAGAATGTTTCCAAAATATTCTTCACATTTTCGGGGGTTGTATCGAGTCCCTGAGCAGCCCTATTAAGAAGGGAGTCAATAGAGGAACGATCGCCATCTGCCGCACGCTTTGCCGCGTCACGAACTTCAGCCATATTCACGCCAACAAGATCACTCGTAAAGGCATCCAAGTCTTTCGCCGTCATCTGACGCGACTTCGAAAGCGTCTGCCACTCAGTGGCAAGGCGAGCAACACGTAAACCTTGCTCATCACTCAACGAAAACTGTGCCGACAACTTGCGACCTGTTTCTTGAATCGTTGCCTGGTCGGTAATGGAGGCAAGAACTTCCAAATCTTTTTGAACTGCACCAGCAGCATCATAGTAGTTTCCATGACTATCTACATAATAGCCACTTCCGCTGTACGAAACCGAGCGGAACAATCTATCCTGATCATATTGCGAAAGATAAATTTGCCCACGAAAATACTGATCTGCAAAAGCGTCAACGGAAATACTGCGATTTTTAGCTTGCTGACTCCATTCAGCCGTATTGATTGCAACGTAGGTATAATTCGAACCAAAGTAAGAATTTCCGCTGCTCATGCCCATAACAAACCAGCCAACCTGAGCTGTGGAGTCTTTTTGATTCCAGCCGCTAATATGATAGCCCATCGGACTTGTGACATTGCGATCAACAGCCGAAGAAATGGTAGAGACCATCTCGTTATTAGTAGGAGCAAGCGTAACATCACAAGCAACCATTCCCAACGCAAGCACCGAAAAAATTGCCGACAATCCTAGCTTCATAAAAGCCTCCGTTATTGAACAATACGATAATTTTCATTCGGGAAAAAAACAAAATTCCCGAATCCCCCGGATGCTAGAATTTTATAGAATTGCACTCAACAAAGATTTGGAGATTTTTCACACATGTTCGAAATTTTGAACACGCTCTAGAAACCATCGCTCTAGAAACCATCGCTCTGAGACTTAGCCGCCGGAGCGGGAACCGCATTCGGATTTATTGGCACCGCAGGAGCATTTATTCTATCGTATGCCCGACGTTTTCGCGCAATTTTTTCAAGCACCGCAGACAAAGCCTCCCCTTGCGTGGTGGTAAGATACGTAATCACACACCCCAGCGTGCGACCATCAATAGAAACTCGAGAAACCCGAACCGACAACGAAAAAAAATCGCCAAAATGAGGATGAAAGATACCAAATTTCTTAAGTGGTATTGTAATTCGCAACTGCATTCCGCGAGTCATTTTCTCTTCTGATGTCCATGTTATTCCAAGCCCCACCAAACTGAGATCAGACAAAACAGCTGGCACTGGAGAAGTCGCGTCTAGTGATTGGACCTCAATTGGGGTTCCCACCTGAAAACGTTTCGCACCGCGACCAGTACTTTGCAGCATGCGTTTTGCACGTTTCGTGAGGTCCACAAACTCAACAGGAGTTGCTGCGTAATCATCCAACTCCTCATACAACTGCATATGTATACGATATTCCTCAAGCAGTCTGTTTTCATTTTCACAAAAAAACAGAATAGGAACCTTTTTGCGTTTCTTGAGCTCTGCAGCATACTCAACACGCGTTCCAATATCTTCAATAAAGGCGGAGTCTATAACAATAAGATCCACATTTTTAATAAGGATAAGTCGCAAGGCCTCATCCGGATCCTCCATGCGAACCAACACGTGCTCCCTAAAATGCGTTTGCACCACACGCTCAAAAGTTTTGATGTCGCTTTCAGTACCAGCATTTTGAGCCTGAAGTAACAACAAATACCTCTTTTTTTTACGCGGCTGATCCTTTTTCATCAACTCGGCGGCTACATCATAGTTGGACACACGCCCTCCCAACAAAAACAGGAAGAATTGAAAAAATGGAAGTCATCCACATTTTGGAAGCTATCCACGTTTGAGAAACGAGCCACAATTTTGGAAGCTCCTCACATTTTATCACTAAAAAGACTTTGCCATGTTAGCAGGGCTCCGGGTTTGCGTCAGACGGACTGGATGCAAACCCTGCACCTTGCTATGATGCCCCCACTCGATCCTTTGAAGCCAGTCCTTTGAAGCCAGTCCTTTGAAACCAATCCTTGGAGACCCGCACGTGGACGAAAAAAACATCATTCCCCTCAACAAACGCGCCATTCAAGGAGCTTCTGCTGTTCCCGTATTTTCACAACTCAAGCTGCAAATTGAAGCCATCCTTTTTGCAGCCGAAGGCCCCATGGATATACAAGATATTCGCAATTTGATTGGAGAAGTCTCGCTTCAGGACGTTCGACTTGCCATCAAAGACTTGGCCAGCACCTACGAGGAACGGGCTTTTTTTGTGTTTGAAAATGGCGGAAAATATCAGCTTCGCACACGCCCGGAGTTCAACCCTATCCTTCGTCGCCAGTTTCAAAGCAAAGCTCGCAACCTTTCAAAATCAGCGTTAGAAACCCTCGCGATTATTGCATACAAACAGCCTGTCACGCGTTCAGAAATTAACGAAATTCGGAACACCGACTGCTCATCAATCATTCTTTCGCTCAAAGAAAAAGAACTCATCCATGTGTCGGGGCAGCGCAAGGGTTTGGGCAATCCTATGGAATATCGAACCACTCCCGAGTTCTTGAAAATCTTCGGACTTTCAGCACTTTCCGATCTCCCCCGCTTGCGATCGCTTCAAATGCCGGCTCAAACCGAAGAACGCATCGCGGAAGCTATAAAAGCCCTCACCCCCTCAGAATCGCCAGAATCCCAGAAGTCTCCCGTTTTGCCTTCAGCCGAGGATCTTGCCTTTTCCCCAGAATAGTGGTTTACCTTTGCTCTCTTTTTAAGCTCTCTGCGTTGCCCGTACCTGGTGGCATAAGCCTGGCATCGCAAAGGGTCAAAACCATGTAACTGGGTACAAGGAGTTTTTATGTCAGTAGAAGTTCAACTTCGCGAATTGCTCGATGCCGGTGTTCACTTTGGTCACCAAGTACGCCGCTGGAATCCCAAAATGCGTCCATTCATTTTTGGCGAGCGCAACGGTGTGCACATTGTCGACCTTCAAAAAACCCAACAACTTTTCAACAGCGCACTCGATCATATTGAAAAAGCTGTTGCAGACGGCGGAAGCGTTCTGTTTGTTGCTACCAAAAAGCAAGCACAAGACATTATCATTCAAGAAGCCGAACGCGCATCTATGTACCACGTACATCACCGCTGGCTCGGTGGCATGCTCACAAACTTCGCAACAGTAAAAATGAGCATTCAGAAGCTGAAACGTATCGAAAAAATGAAAGTCGACGGCACATACGAAAGCCTCACCAAAAAAGAAGTTTCACTCAAAGAACGTCTTCGCGAAAAGCTTGAGCGCTCGCTTGGCGGTATCAAAAACATGAACGGAATTCCTTCCGTTGTGTTCGTTATTGACTCTCGTAAAGAAGCCACTGCTATTACCGAAGCTCGCCGTCTTGGTATCCCTGTAATAGGTGTTACCGATACAAACTCCGATCCTTCAGGCATCGACTATGTTATTCCCGGTAACGACGACAGTCTCAAGGCTATTCAATTGTACGCTTCTCGCGTTGCCGATGCTTGTATCGCTGGCAAGCAACGCCGCCGCAGCGAATCCAATCGCAGCGACGAAGGCTCCATCAGCACCGATGGCGGCCGCAGTCAAGTTAAAGTGAAGCGCCTCAAGAGCCGCGACGAAGAAGAAACTCAAAAGTAATTCGCGGTAGCTGTTTTATTTAAAACTCATGAGCTCTCTCTTTTAAGAGGGAGCTTTCGATATCAAGGATAGGAGAACCTCATGGCTCAAGTTACTCCCCAAATGGTAAAAGAATTACGTGAATCCACTGGCGCCGGAATGGGCGATTGCAAAAAAGCCCTCGACCAAGCCGAAGGCAACATGGAAAAAGCTGTTATTTTTTTGCGCGAACGCGGTCTTGCTGCTGCTGCCAAAAAATCGGACCGTGCTGCTTCGGAAGGAATGGTTGCTGCAGCTGTTTCAACCGACGGAACCACTGGGCATCTTATTGAAGTTAACTGCGAAACCGACTTTGTAACTCGTAACGAAGAGTTTCAAAAATTTGTGGAAACCATGAAAACAGTTGCTCTTGAAGCCAAGGTTTCCAGCATTGATGAACTTCAAACTGCAAAGTACCCCACCGGCGCTTCGGTAAAAGACACCGTTACAGCCCTCGTTGCAAAAATTGGCGAGAATATATTGGTCCGACGTTATTCCTCACTCGGAAAATCCAACACAGCTGTTGCTTCGTACGTTCACGCTGGCGGCCGCATTGGCGTGTTAGTCGAACTTTCCGGCACAGGCATTCAAGCCAAAGCAAACTCCGAAGCCGTACAAACAATCGGTAAAGACGTTGCATTGCAAGTTGCTGCCATGAAACCCTCTTTCCTCAACCGCGAGTCCATCTCCGAACAAGCTTTGGCCACAGAAAAAGAAGTTTTCTGGAATCAGTACAAAAACCAAGGCAAACCCGACGCAGCTCTCCCCAAGATTGTTGCAAACCGTGTTGAAACTTGGTTCAAAGAGGCCTGCCTTGTTGATCAAATTTTTGTGAAAGACGATTCCAAGACTGTTGCCAAAATGGTTGCAGAAGCCGGAAGCAAACTTGGTATGCCCGACCTTAAAGTTGCAAACTTTGTTCGTTTGGAATTGGGCGAAGGCGTAGAAAAGAAGAGCCAAGATTTCGCTGCCGAAGTTGCTGAACAAATTGCTGCTTCCAGCAAGTCATAAGCCAGTTAGCAAGCTAGCCAGTTAGCAAGCTAGCAAACCGCCAAGATAGCAAACCAAATCCCTAACAAGCTTGCAAAAAAAAAGCCCGCGCAAGCGGGCTAAAACGTATCATCTTGTTAAAAAAAACTCACATTGTAAGAACTTCTTTTTCCTTTGCAGCGCAAAGTTCGTCAACCTTTTTTGAGTTCGCGTCGGTTACTTTTTGAACTTCATCGTTTGCGCGCTTCACTTCGTCTTCAGACCAAGCAAATTCGGTTTTTGCGGCCTTAGCTTTGTTATTGCCTTCTTGCCGATGATGACGAATAGCAACCTTCGATTCTTCACCCAATTTGCGAACCTGTTTTGCAATTTCCTTACGACGCTCCTCGGAAAGCGGTGGAATAGGAATACGAATAACCTTACCATCGTTTGCTGGAGTGAGACCCAAACCAGACGTTAAAATAGCCTTCTCAACCGTACCCAAAGAATTTTTATCGAAGGGATTGATGGTAATAAGACGAGGTTCCGGCGCGGCCACTGTGGCAACACGATTCAAAGGAACCAACGAACCATATTGCTCGACACGCACATCGTCTAACAAATTTGTAGAAGCACGGCCTGTACGAATTTTTTGAAGATCACTTTGAAGTGAACGAATGGTTTTCTCCATCCCTTCCTTCACTTTTGCCAAAAGCTCGTTTCTATCCATAGAAATATCTCCCAATAAACCAAACAAGTTCACATGATGAACCATGCAGAAAGAATTGTCCACCCATTCAAGAATATATCAGCAGAAAAATCTAAGCCAAGTGAGCTTCGTAAAAATGAGTCATGCAGCGAAGATGAGTATACGCAAGTTTTTGTTCCTTCAGCACAACCTTCACAACAAGATCCGCACCATTCTTGGTTATCTTAAGGTCAGGCACAACACCTGCAAGCTCAACTAAGCCTTTTGGCCACCCCGAAACGTCAACTCCCTTAGCCTTTTGGACACTCATTATTGTGGCTAAATTAATACTGAGTTGTTCATATCCGCTCGAAGCAACCTCATCAACCATGGCTCCAAACAAATCCAACGCCGCAGGCGAAAGAAAAGGCGCGAGTGGTGGCAAAACTGGTGCGACTTTACCAAAAAATTCAACAAAATTTAAAAAAACACCTCGGTTCAAAAATACAATGCATGCAACACGCTGAAGGTTCGGACGCATACTAATAAATTTGCACTTTTGCAGTGTTACAAGAGTCTTTTCGAAAAGATCTTCATCCTCACCCAACAGTTCACGCCACAACTTTGCAGCATGTTCCTTTTGAACAAGAACATCTTTCCCCTCTTTCTCACCATCTTTTGCCAAAGCCAGCATGATAAACTTCATAGCCCGATGGACATGCTGGTAGGGATGTCTTTGATGCGGCAGAATTATAGAACCTTGCCCCTTACCGCCTGCTGCGGTTCCAGCGCCTGCTCCACCATCAGAAGATGCTCCAGAAGGCTTACCATTTCCTCCTCCCGAACCACCTGCTCCTGCAGCTTCTAGCGTTTGCAAACGCTCATTTGCCTGACGCAAACGCCCAACCAGGCTCTGCATCATGGTCACAATCCACTTAGGCACCTGAGTCAGAAGTTTCTCAAAATCAGATTTACTTATTATTGTAACTTCGGTGTCGTCCTGAGCTTTCACGCTGGCACTGCGCGGCTTGTCATCAAAAAAAGCCATCTCGCCTACAATTGCTCCGTCTTTAAGGGTTGCCACGGTAACTTCTTCGCCGCCCTTTGGGAAAAACACACGAAGTGCACCCTTGCGCACGATGTACATGGCATCTGCGGGATCGCCAATATTAAATAGCACTTCATTTGCTTTGACAATCCTATTTTGTCCGGCCACCAAACCCCCTCAAAAACAAAAATAGCAAGACACATTTCATTGTCTCACGATTCACCAAGGAAGCGCAGCGTCAGAGATCCGATTGTCAGACAAATGTCATGCAAATGTCGCCTGACTTTTTTCCAACTCAAAAAAGAGTCACTGTGTATGAAGCGCAGAAAATAGCCCGCGCTGGGAGAACAGACTTGTCGAGCACAACTCGAAATCAGCAAACCGAACAAAAGCATACGGTAGTTGTGGTAGACGACCAACCCGTAATTCGTTCGGCAATAAAAAGAATTCTCGAAAAGGATGCTTCGTTCCAAACCGTGGACTTTTCCAACGGCAACGACGCTATTAACTATCTCAAAGGATCTCCAGCAAGCCTGATTATAACCGACATTTATATGAACAAAGGGTCGGGATTTGATCTCATTTTGTATGTTCGTGGCCGTTCAATGGCAAACGACATCCCAATTGTTGTGGTATCAGGCGAAGCCACACGAGACGATATTGTTTACACAATAGACATAGGCGCATCCGATTACATTCTAAAACCTTTTGAACCAAACGAATTCCTAACAAAAATTCAATCAATATTTCAACGGTTCCGAAACCCAAGCGAATGGGAGCAAAAAGTTCGCACAGCGGAATGGCACTTCATGCAAGGAAAAATTGACGAAGCTGCTTTTATGTTCAAAGAACTGGCAAGCCAAAATTCAACTTCAAAAAGCCCCCGCGTTTTATCGGGGCTCGCACAATGTGCAGTTGAAAAACAGTGCTTAGACGATGGAGAAAAGCTGTTACAATCTGCAATTAAAATCAATGGCCTTTATTTTCCAGCATACACAATTCTTGCTGACATCTACATGAAAAAAAACGAGAGAGAGAAGGCAAAATCAACTCTCATCAAAGAACTTTCTATCAACGGCAAACAACCACACAGAAGACTCCTGCTTGCACACTTGCTAGCGAGCGACGAAGGAGTTGAAAAAGCTTCCGAAGAAATTCGCAAAGGATTGATTGATACGCCTCGCGATGAAGAGCTTCTTCTTTATGCAGCCGAATTGGCTGCAATACGCAACGACGAAGAAAAATCCGCGCACTATTATCTGCGCACACGAAAGTCACATCCAGCATGCACACGCGCACTTGACGGCATTGCCAACCTCTATTTCCGTCGCGGCAAACCCGAAAAAGCGCACTTTATTTTTAAGGACATATTGAAGGCAAATCCAAAGGCTAAGGATGTTTTTATCGCCCGAGCAAAACTCTTTGAGCAAGAAAAAAAATACGACGATGCCTTGGCTGATGTTGAAATCTTTTTAACCGAACAAGAAGATCATCCTGACGCGCTCAAACTCAAAGCAAAAATTCTGGGCAAACGCAACGACCTTGAAGGATCTCTTCAAATCTATCTCCAACTCGAAAAAGCCGCACCAACAAATGATCTCCAAACAAAAATCGCTCTTACTTACCTCAAACTCAACAAATTCCAAGAGGCCATTCAACATTACGAAAATGCGATATCCCTCGCACCCCGAAATCCCAACAATTTTTTCAACATGGGATACGCTTATGAAATTCTGAAGGAGTACCGCAAGGCTATTGACTGCTATCAACGCACTCACGAACTTGACCCCGCAAGCTCCGACGCAATTGCTGCCATAGACCGCGTGAAAAATCTCATGAAAAGTGCCGTTCCCAAGTCCGTACCACCAAAACTTTGAAAAAGATCTGCGTCAAGAGTATGCTCGCGATGAACACAACGTCGAAACCCAATTGGAACAAGGAGTTCACAATGTCACCCAACAATCAAAATCGCGGTCGCGACTCTCGCCGCACCTCGGAACCCAGAAAAATTGTAAAAGAAGAGTTCCATGACATCGCTAAACTTGGAGGAGAAATTCTCAAGAAAACCGTTGCCACAGGATTTGGTGCGCTCAAGGAAGTCACCGATGGACTCCCCAAAGAAGCCACACAAATTCTTTCGAAGGGCAAAGAAGAGCTTCTCAAAACCTTGGCATCCAAAGACATGCTGACCTATTTGTTAACCCAAGCAATCGATCGCGGAGTGGATGTTGTGCGTCAACACCGCCTTGAAATTTCTGTAAGAATCCGAAAAGTAAACGAAAATCCTCAAAAGAAATCTCACAAGTAACGAGTCATTAACTCCCCGCGACGCAAAATATTTTTTCCAAACGAACACGGGAGCTTATTAAGATGAAATCATTACTTTTTTAAAAAATATTTAGTTTTTCGCAAAATCACCGATGAGAAGGTCAAACGGGTTACCGACAAATCCGTTCACACGATCTTCACTTAGAGGTGATTTATGGGGATCAAAACAGACAAGCCGTATTTCGTTTTTTTTCTCGCCCTGTTTGCTCTTGCTAGCTGCGGACAAACTTCGCCAGATTCTTCTTTAAGTGCAGCCTCGCCCCTTCAAAACGCAAGCAACGCCAGTGGAGAATTTTCTTCCGCGAATTTAACACGTCCCCCGGTTTCCCTCTCAGAAGTGGATGTCTCCAACCTTATTGTTGCCAACACCCGCGACAATGGTCTGCCCGCGCGATCGCTTCATTTTACTGCAACCGGTACATCCGACTACGTCGACGTGCAGCTGTGTCACGCCACAAAAGGATGCGAAGAAACAATGAGCGTTGTTGTGGACGAAGTTCTCTTAAATGCCTCCAATTCCGGCAAATACACCGTGCGCGCACGCGCCTGCGTTTTTCCCACTCGCGCAAAAGTAGCAAATGAACTCTGCGGTGAATGGAAAGTTGCGAACTTCGAAATGTCGGGGACAATTGATTCCGCAATTGCAACTCTCATTAACGAAAGAACAGCAAAAAGAAATCAACTCAAACAATATGCCGACGAAATGCAAAACATTCTCAAAAACTTTTTGCAAACATCCCAAGTTTGCGCAAAAGGAACCGACTCGGAACGCCTCAATGCCATTCGCGGTATCGTGCAAAACTACCTAGCTCTCGGCGAACAAATTATTGATCATTCTGTTTGCACCAACGAAGCAAACGCAAAAAAGGAACATTATTCGGCAACACCTGTTGATCCTATCCAAAAGCCGTTAGAGGAAAACAACGCAAAACTTTCCAAATTTATGGAGTACGACGCCTCGGTTCGAAAAATTGCCACTGCCAAAGGCTTTTTCGACGAAGCACGTCCCGTAAATGCCGTACAAACTCTGGGCCTCGCTATTTTCGACCTTTTTGCCTCCAAACAACAGCTTTCTGAAACTTGCCACGCAATAGAAAGCGCAAGCATCACACTGGCGAAAGTTTCCCAAAACATAATTTCACTAAAAGCACGAATCGCAGACATCGAAGCCACACTTTCCGAAAGGAGCAGCCAATGAAGAGTTTTTCTTTGTTAGCATTTTCTTTAAGCGTAATCGCACTAGGATGCGCGAACGAACCGGCGCGCATCAACGGTGCCGTAGCCAAAAAGACTCCCCCAAGCAGTAATAGCAATGACAATTCAATTAGTGGAAACAATCTCACCGCCGAATTAAAAGCCGCTCAGCAACAAAAAGACGACCTCACTTTGCAAAAAGAAGAGGCCGATGAGCAACTCACTACGCTTCAACTTATTAACAACCGTATGTGTCTGCGACTCTTCACGTACCGGTCACAATGCCCAGTGTCGGCTCGTTTGCGCAGCACAGACAACGAAAAAGTACTAGGATGCGTTGGTAACTACGAAGAAGGTGCTCGTCTTGTTCCAAAATATTCCATTAAACTAACGGCCCCAGAAGCCACAGGTACTTTCTTTTTACGTGCCGACAACGGATATGATTCCATGCCCTTTTCCGCTGGCGGAGTGACTGAAGTACTATGGTCACCACTCAATGCGAGCGACACACAGGCTCCACGTATTTGGGATTTGACACAATTAAAACTCAAAACATCCCCCGGAAGCAAAATAACAGTGGCCCAAATTTCGGAGTTCGAATTTCGCGTCAATGACAAAGCTATTATCAACAAACAAGCACTCTCTGCCGTTGCAGATTCGTCAACAACAATAGACGTTGCCTTGGATAGCATTCTAGCGTGGAAAAATCAGTCCGCAAAAAACACGTCACCATGCCTTGTCACCGACGAAGAAATAGACGGTATTATTACCGGTGCCAAAAACGACGCCAAAACCAAAGCAGCCTTAAGCCTTGAAGATACACAAGGATTGGTAGCAAGCGACTCTGATGCAAAAAAACTCGATAGCCTTAACAAGGATATCGTTGATCTCAAAAAAACTCTCAGCGACTCCACAACAGATATCGATCGTGAATCAGATCGCTCGGGCAAGCTAACCCTTGAGCTCACTGGCGATAGAAATATTGGTTGTTTTGCCAAACTCCCCATTAGCACTCTTGAGCTCGAAATCAATGGAGCACATCTTGCCAACAAGCCCATCGTTATTGAAGCAACCCCTCGTCATGATGTGGATAACCCTCGTCAATTTATCTTCCGATTTGGCGAACAATTTGCACAAACAAACCCCGACGAAGAACAACTCAGCTACTTCATCAACGCTGGCCACTTTTTGTCGCACAATTTTAGTGGAAAACGCATTGGCGACATCGAATATATCAGCATCGAAAAAGGTGGCGTGGGTTTTGACGCATTTCACAATTGCTGGAACACAATGTTTGGTCAAAAGTGTGAGTGGCAAAATAGCGAGAAAAACATGTATCGATTGGATTCCCTTGCACTAAAGGTAAATGGAGAAGTTTTATACAGGTCCGACGCAATTAACTTCACATTCCAAGAAGGAAAACTAGTGTGGGCAGATAAAAATATATCTCTCAATCAGGCGTTTCGTACTCTCATGCACCGCACGGATTGTCCTGCGCAATAACCTAGAGACAATCATTATAGCGAAAAGGAATGAGTATGAAACACCACATAAGAAACATAAGAAACATCCAAATCACGAGTCTCGCGAAATTTAGCCTTACGGCACTCTTGTACGCAGCTTGCTCAAGTCCCGTCGCTACCCAAAAACAAGCAACCACCTCTGCGGACGGGTCTCCAAAGTTGGGAGACGACACCGTTACACTTCAAAACGTTGAAAAAGTATCCGCACTTTCCCTAGATAATTCCAACTTTCGTGTCAACGGACTACGAACCGGCTTACAAGATTTTATGACAGGCGCAACCCCTGTTCTCAATTATATGCTTCCCGAAAAAGCCGACTATCTCGAAATCATTCGTTGCAAGTCGGACGCAATTATTCGCGGACCCACAGCAGATCTTTCCGACGTCGATCTAGGGAGTCCAAGCACCGATGATGAAACACGCATTTTTAAACAAAATAACTTTTGGGATGCCGCACTATCCCAAATAAATAATTGCGTACTTGTGTCCGGCGGATTTTCGTCAAAATCGTTTCAAGATCTCAATGTCCGCAGCGGTTCGTACCGGTATCTTGCCAGAGCATGTATTTCAACTGAAAGACTTACCGACATAGAATACACATCAAAACGCAACTGCAGCCGCCAGATTGCAATTTCAAATATTCTTGCAGACTACAAAAACTTACGAGACGAAAGCACAACAACAGCATTGCAACGCGTGCAAGATTTGCGGGACAAAGTTGATGGATTAGGTCGTGAAATTTTCTACCTCACAGTAGCAACCAACAATGCTCTCGCTGTTTGCGACAATCAAGAAAGCGACAGACAGGCACGCGTCAAACGTAAGGAGGCTCTAAGCAAAATTCTTGGTATTGGACTTTCACTCGGGCTCGAACTTTCGCTACCCACATCAGGCATTGCGGCTGTTCACAGCGGTGCAAAAACCTGGACTCAACTCTGGAGTGAAACCTGGGACAACCGAGATTCCATTGCAGGACAAGGACTTCAAATTGGTCAGGCCCTGCAATGGCTTTTTTCGTCTGCAAGCGACTTTCCTCGATCCTGCACAACAGCTAAGGAACTTGCAATGCAGGCCGATACCAAAACAGACGAGCTCAAAAACACCCATAAAGAGCTTGCCGCAGCTGCAGACGAAGCCGAAGTTGCGCATAAAAATCAGGGAACATTCGGGGAGGGCAAATGAAAAAAAATCGAATCCGTCTCCAAAAATTATGCGAATTTGGTGCTCTCACGGCCCTAGCAGCCTGCGGTCCTCTTGGCGAGAGCAGTATCTCTGTCCAGAAAAACATGGACCCATCTGTACAACTCAAAGATAAAGACGCCATTGCCCAATATCTCACACCAATTCCCCCCGAGTCGGCAGCCCTCAGTCTTGCTGCAGAGCCTTTCCTCGCGCCCGCTTCCGAAGGAGGAACTCTTCGCGTTCCAACAATCAGTTTAACCGGACTCGAAGAAAAACGCGCCGACTACGCACAAATTGCAAGATGTTCTTCAAAAGTCATTCTAAAAACTGCCAGCGGAGAAAAATTAGAGGATATCCCCGCCGACAGTGCTGGCAGACTTCAAAAATTAAAATGGGTATGGGTTAATAGCATTTGGACAAACTCAATTGACTGTAAAATTGTGGGAGGAACAAATTCATATAATGCTCGCCCACGATTTCAAGATCTTTCTGCAAAAAGCGGAAATTTCTTTTACGTCATTAACCCATGTCTTCAACCAGAACGCTCTACAAAGAAAGAAACCTGTAGTTACAATCTCATTGTCACTAAAGAATTGGCCTACGAAAATACTTTAACAGCAGATTTCATGCAAACAGCAGAAGAGCTCTCCTTGGCCGAAGCTTCCTTGGCTGGTCTTTATTCTCAACTTTATTATGATGCACAACTTTTACGTATGCGAAAAGATGAATGCGAAAACAACTATGCAGTGAGCCAGTCATCACAAAACTTTTGGAAAGGACTTCTCAGTTTTACCTTGGGTGGCGTTGGAGCCTCCATCGGTGCAGTGATGTCCGGCGGCACTGCGGCTTTACAGGGATTCAAAACAGGGCTCAGCATTGCAGTCGGATTCTTTAAAAAGTTCCCGACCGAGCCAAATATTTGTCCCACGGCAGATAAAGTAATTCAAAATGCACAAGACTCATCAACATCCATCACGCCCGTCATTCAACGCGTGCTTGAGCTTAGAATGAAACTCTCTGAAATTGACAAAAAGTACGGAGAAATAGACAAAAGTATCTTGCAGAACAAAGAAAATGATTCAGCACAATAAAACTATTTCTCTAGAATATAACAAATGGGATTTCATTGGAATTAAATCTGATTAAATCCAATGAAATCGAATATAGCAAGATGCGTCATGCGTGCTGAAATTATTCAGGCGAATATAAAAACTCGCTGCCCAATTGTTACATCTTTTTAAATTCGGCACGGCGATTCTTTGCCCAAACTTCTTCACCAGTTCCCTGAACAGCAGGCTTCTCTTCACCAAAGCTAATAATGGACAGCAACTCAGCAGGAGCGCCCTCTCCAACAAGAAAATCTTTCACAGCGCGAGCACGACGCTCTCCCAGGGCAAGATTGTATTCATTGGAACCACGCTCATCGCAGTGACCTTCAATCTGAATCTTAATAGCAGGATTTGTCTTGAGACCCTGAGCTTGCTTACGAAGAATTTCCTGAGATGCAGGAGTAATCACGTAACTATCAAAATCGAAGTAAACGGTTTCGAGACTCACTTCCTGAACACGTGTTACAGCGGGGGCGGCCGCCGGCGTTGCAACGGGAGCAGGAGTTGGTGCCGCTGTAGCCGAAGCAATAGCTTCAGGACTTGGAGCAGGAGCTTCTTTTTTAGACGCACACGACGCCAAAACCACGGAAATAGCTCCAACAGTCATAAAACGTACAACATTTTTCATTTTTCTCTCCCAATATGCACAACAAAGTGGCAACGATTGATTTTCCGCTAAGATTTTTTCTGAAATCAGCGGAACAATTGAACCTTAAGCTTTTAATTCAAACTCTAGCCCTAGGTCAATGGCAAGGATAGATTCGCTCCGAGAAACCTCATTGCCCCGATTCTCCCTTGCTCAAAAAGAATTTCTATTGTATCGAACAGAACTCACCCTGCGGGTGTATACATATTTGCATTTTTGGAGCTTCCCAACATGTCTAGCGAAAAGATTGTAATCAAAGCCGAAACTCGTGAAACTTCCAAGGCCAAGCTTCGTTCCCTACGAGCAGCCGAAATGATTCCTGCCGTTATGTATCGCAAGGGTGGAAACCTTAACCTTGCAATCAGCGTGCGCAATTTGCCCAAAGGTCACACTTGGAGCAAACCTCTTTCCGTTGAAGTCGATAACAAAACCATTACGGCTATTATGCGCGAAGTTCAGGTTGACCCACTTACAAACAAGCCGCGCCATATCGATCTTCAGGAAGTCGACACAAATGCAGTGATCTCCTCTATTCTTCCTATCGAATATGTAGGTCTTACAAAAGAACAAGAAAAAGACGCTACATTCCGCCCCTTGTTGCGCAGCATCAAACTCACAGGCGTTGTGTCCGCATTCCCAGAGAAACTCACCGTAAATGTGAGCTCTCTCGTTGTCGACGCCACTCTTCACCTTGAAGGCTCGCAGCTTCCTACAGGCTTACGCCTGCAAGCTGGTACTCGTCGTCCCGCAATTGCACAGCTTATTCGTAAGTAATTTCTGACATGTTTCTTATTGTCGGACTTGGAAACCCTGGCAGCGAGTATGAAAATACTCGTCACAATGCCGGGTTTCTTTTTGTTGATGCCCTTGCATCTGAGGCAAATGCCACCCCAGAACAGAATCGATTTCAAGCCATTTTCCAAAAGGGCCGATGGAATGGAAACGAAGTTGTTATCCTAAAACCACAAACATTCATGAATCTTTCTGGAACATCCGTTCTTGAATGCATGCAGTTTTTTAAAATCGCCCCTAGCAATATCGTTGTCGTATTTGATGATCTTGATCAAGAATTTGGAGCACTCCGCACCCGATTCGGTGGTGGACACGGCGGGCACAACGGTGTTCGAGACATCCTGGCACGGATAGGCACCGATCAATTTCATCGCATTAAAATTGGAATAGGACGCCCCCAACACAAGAGTGCTGTTACAAGTTGGGTTCTCGGAAAAATTTCCGCATCCGAATTTGAAGCTCTTCAATCAACCTTCGCTACCGGTCGTGAACGTTTGCAGGCCATTCTTCATCAAATCAATAAAAAAGCCTAATGGCACAAACACACAACTCTCGCTCAAAAAGCGACTTGTCAGAATATTTTATTTGTCAGAAAGAACCTGAGGTCGCATGCCCAGTTTGCGCGCCATATAGCTCTTAAATCGTGTTTGACTCATGCGAGCCTGTTCACGGGACAAGGCTTGTTGTTCATCAGGAGAAAGCGACTGCAAATACTCCACCATCTTTGCCCAAAAATCATCATTGAAACTCAACTCCGCCTGCGCACCACAACGAACAACAGGCTCAGGTTTCA
This sequence comes from uncultured Silvanigrella sp., assembly GCA_903932045.1. Lineage (GTDB taxonomy): Bacteria > Bdellovibrionota_B > Oligoflexia > Silvanigrellales > Silvanigrellaceae > CAIZES01. The sequence goes on from CAIZES010000200.1 coordinate 21,934, forward strand.
CCTCAACAACAACAGGCTCAGGTTTCACCTCAACAACAACAGGCTCAGGTTTCACCTCAACAACAACAGGCTCAGGTTTCACCTTTGTTATATTCTTTGCGACGGATGAACGAATTGAAATCATGCGATCCGAACCCGACATAAGCGCATGCGCATCCACGACCTTTACAACTTTTGCCGATGTTTGCGACATACAATCCTCTAAACGAGCAGCCGCCAACGCATGATCAGAAACACGAAATAAATGCAAAACGTTTGTTTTATCAGAACGAAACTCACCCATATGTCCACGGATGGTTGAAATTCGTTTGCGAGGAGCCCACTCATACCAACCAAAAACGCCATGATCATATAGCGACTTTGTGCGGCCCAAAAGATCTTTATGAAAAGCCAAAAGCGAGGCTGAAGATACGCAACCCCCATTCCAAGCAGGCTCATTCTCCACCAAACGCCGTCGTTTTGAAAACTCAACAAAAAGGTAGGCCGACAGTTTTTTGGGAGAACGTCCCTGCGCTAGAACACTCAACACATCGGGATTCAAACTCACAACGCTGCCCAAACCAGAAAACGATTTTCCCAAAAAATCTGCAAAAAATCGACCATTCAGGAAATCGTTGAGAGTGCAAGAAAAATGCAATAACAATTTTGGATGTTCACCCTGAAGACAACTACTCCGCCAAACTGCACTCAAAGGAGTTCCCACAGCATCAATTTTTGTCTTGCGCGTGCCACCAGCCGACAAAACACCGGAACTCATTCGAAGACATCTATAGGAGGCACTCCAAAATTCCTCAATCACCCTAAGCTGTTCTGTAAGATCTGCGCATGTACCGCGAAGCAATTTGTCCAACGGAATTTCCACTTCGCGCAACATACCACTCCCCTCAGCCTGAACTTTGAAAAGCTCATTCCAAATTGTGGCAACCAGATGAAAAAACTTTTGCGGAAATGCAGGTCCCACAAGAGCAAGATCGTCAGGCTTCAAAAAATTTCCCGCCGAAAAACCATTACCATTTGCACGAAACGAATGAATAGAAAGCCACCAAGCAGGCACCAAAATTCTTTTTTGTACTGCATAGTGAGAAGCTGTTACCAATGCCGAAGACGCACGAGGCAAAGCAACCCCCACAGCAGTTGCTGTGGTTGCGAAAAGGCTTTCCCCTTGCTGCATCCACTGATTTGTTCGTCTCGACATGATAAAAACCCTTGTCTCTCAGCAACTTCGTCGCCAAAAAACAACTTTTTAGCGGGAAGTGGTCCGAACGAGTTCGTCCGGAAGTGCATTCCGATTGGGATTTTGAGAGAGACGCCTAAGCTCCTCAGCAAAATCTTCCGGATCAGAAAATGCACGATAGACCGAAGCAAACCGCACATAGGCGACGGAGTCAAGAGATCTCAGCGCTTCCAAGACCTGTTCTCCAATCGCTGTTGAAGTTGCTACCTTTTCTTCAGACTGGGAGATATTGCGCTCAATCCAGTCCACAACTGACGTCAAGTCACGAACGTGAACATCACGCTTTTGACAAGCGACAGACAAACTTCGCATTATTTTATTGCGATCAAAAAACTCTCGAGTTCCGTCCTTTTTGACAACTTGCAAAGGCTGTTCGTCTTCTTTTTCGAACGTCGTGAAGCGTTCACTGCAGTTTTGGCACTCACGCCGCCTGCGAATGGTCATACCATCCTTGCTTTCACGGCTTTCCAAAACCTTAGTATCCGGATGACGGCACTTGCGACACTTCATTTTGACCTCCTCCGCAGAAAAGAACCGAGAAATTTAACGCCCCGGCTCCACATATCCACGACTTCCCAAAACACCCGTGTACAAAGGATACTTCTTGCACAAAGAACGAACAATTTCGTGAGCCTGTGGCAAACGAGAATCATCATTACTCAACACATGAGCAATAGCTTTGCCCAACTGTTTCATATCTTCAACAGCAAGTCCGCGACTGGTAATTGCTGGGGTACCGATGCGAATTCCGCTCGTAACCATTGGTTTCCGTGTTTCGCCAGGAACTGTATTCTTATTCACAGTAATTTCTACTTGTGCCAAACGAGCTTCCGCATCTTTTCCACTGAGAGGAGAGTCACGAAGGTCCAAAAGCATTAAGTGATTATCGGTTCCACAAGACACCAATTTCACGCCTTCTGCCATAAGAGTTTCTGCCAGAATACGGGCATTCGCAGCAACGGCTTCCATATATTTTTTGAAAGAAGGTTGAAGTGCCTCGCCAAAAGCAACCGCTTTTGCACCAATAACATGCATCAAAGGACCGCCCTGAAGCCCTGGAAACACAGCTTTGTCGATAGCCTTTGCGTGTTTTTCTTTACAAAGAATAATACCACCGCGAGGTCCGCGCAGTGTTTTGTGCGTTGTACTGGTCACAACGTCAGCATAAGGCACAGGGCTCGGATGCAAACCAGCAGCCACCAAGCCGGCAATATGCGCCATATCAACCATCAAAATAGCCCCAACTTCGTCAGCAATTTCACGAAACTTTGCAAAATCAATGGTTCGAGGATACGCGCTTGCACCAGCAATAATCATTTTAGGCTTGCATGCCAGAGCCTTTTCGCGAAGCTCAGAATAATCAATGCGTCCATCAGATTCGCGAACTCCGTAACTTTCCGCCTTGTAAACCAAACCCGAAAAATTAACGGGAGATCCATGCGTCAATGGCCTCCATGCGAAAGATTCATTCCCAAGAATGTATCACCTGGCTGCATGAATGCCAAAAACACTGCTTGATTCGCCTGTGCACCACTGTGGGGCTGCACATTTGCGTGCTCAGCACCAAACAGACGCTTCACGCGATCAATGGCAATTGTTTCTACTTCATCAACATGCACACATCCGCCGTAATAGCGTTTCCCTGGATATCCTTCAGCGTACTTGTTCGAAAGAACGCTGGACAACGCAGCCAAAACCGCAGGGCTCTGCACATTTTCCGATGCAATCAGCTCAAGTCCTTCTTCAAGACGTTTAGCCTCACGCCCAAACACCGCGGCAACTTCAGAGTCACTTTCCTGCAGATTTGCCCTTGAAAACGAAAGAAATTGATTAGTCATTTTTTACCTCGTCGGTCTGTATCTATTTCTATGAAATAAAATATCAGCTATGTTGTCCTTGTATTCTCTTTTCAAGTTGGTCAATTTTCGCCAAACGCGTGCGATGACGCCCTTCTTCGAATTCAGTTGCAAGCCATAACTTAATCAAATCTAGAGCTCTGTGGTGATTGATTGTGCGAGCACCCATGCAACAAACGTTTGCATCATTATGCAAACGACTCATTCTTGCAGTAAATTCATCATAAACAAGAGTGGCACGCACTCCTGGAAACTTATTCGCCGCAATACACATCCCAATGCCAGTACCGCAAATAAGAATGCCACGATCCACCCGAAGGTTCGAAACTTCCGATGCAACAATATCGGCATAATCAGGATAGTCCACTGAACCCACAGAATCAGTTGCCACACCATAATCTAAGACAACATGATCGGTAAGAGTCAAAAAATCAATAATATGACTCTTAAGTTCTTTTCCAGCATGATCAGAGGCTATTGCTATTCTCATAACGTCCCCAAAGCCGGTAGAAAGTTCCCTTATCCGGCATTCGCATTTGATTTCAAAAAAAACAGGCTGTGTCTCTGGCAAAGCGACTTGGGAACGAGAAATGCAACGCTAAAACGGTTTCTTGACTAGCTTAAACTTTGGCCGAAATAAACTTAACAGCGTCTCCCACTGTCTTAAGCTTATCTGACTCGTCATCGGAGATGTTCACTCCGAAGTTTTCTTCAATTTCCATCAACAACTCTACGATATCGAGCGAGTCTGCACCGAGATCTTCTTGAAAACGCGAGGACGTTGTGATCGCCTTTTCCTCTATGCTCAGCTTTTCAGCAACAACCTTGATGACTTTTGCTTCGAGTTCTTTTGTATCCATTCGTATTCTCCCTTACTTTAATTCTCGTAAAACCAGTCCAATTGCGTCACAGCCTATCCGGTACACATAGCAAAGCGCCCTTCCAAATGCAATTCAACGGGTACCCCACCTTCGTCATCCGGGACTTGGTTCCCAAATAACTTCAGCATATGATTTCCATATCGCTTTTCCGCCCAACCTATCCACCGAAGGGAAACCTTTATGCACGCTATTTTAGCACTCGATAAATTCAAAGGAACCTTCTCGGCACAAGAGGCCTGCGAGCTGGTGGCACGAGGCATTCGGAAACGAAATCCAAAAGTAATTTCGACGATTATCCCCATGGCCGATGGTGGCGAAGGAACGGCAGAACTCATTGCATCAAAATTAGGCATGGAAGCTTTTGTCGTTACCGTACCCGATTGGAATGGCACCCAAACAAAGTCTTGCATTTACTGGGACAACAAGCAACGCGTTGCCCTCGTTGAGTCGGCAACGGTTCTTGGCCTAGAATCTCCCCTGGGCAAGCAGCCCATTCAAGAAAACGCTCTCTTTCAGTCCAATTCCTTTGCTTTGGGAAAACTGATTCAAAAGGCCCTGGAGCTCCGCCCAATAGAACTCTGGATTGCCATTGGAGGAACCCTCACCGCTGACGCTGGATGGGGACTCGCCACAGCGCTGGGAGTGACTGCTCAAGACTTTTCTGGAAACATTCTCTATCCATGCCTCGAAAACATGGAAAAAATCACTTCCATCTCATTAAAGGGCGAACTATCAGAAGCCCTGCAACGAACCCGTGTGAGAGCCCTCTGTGATGTCAATGCCCCTGCAGCGCCTGTTAGCACAATATCCCTCGCTTCATTTCTACCGCAAAAAGGTGCAACACCAGCAGCCATTCCCCTTATCGAAAAGCGAATCACACACCTTTGGAAGCAACTGCAAGCATATTCGCGTCCAACCCTTGATCTTGAAAAGGCTGGCACTGGGGCTGGAGGAGGATTGTGCTTAGGACTCTCATCCGTTTTTCCAAATTTGCATATTGAACTCGGTGCAGAACGCTTGGCTCGGGTCAACAATCTTGCTGCTCACATTGCTCAAGCAAACGTGGTTGTCTGCGGAGAAGGCTGCCTCGACGATCAAACCTTCTACGGAAAGGCTCCCACAATTGTTTCCAAACTCGGAAAAAAAGCAAACGTTCCTGTTTTCGGAATTTTTGGGCAATACAGTGGAAAAATCAATATAATGAAAGAAAAACTAGACGCAAAAAACATTCATTTTCTTTTCGAAAAACTTCCACACACTCATACCGAGCTCATAAGACAAAGCGAACTACGCCTCATCGAGACTGGAGTCGCAATCGCTCACTGGCTCGAAACATCGGCTTTGTAAGCCCGAAACGCGACATAAAAAGCGAGCCCGCGACTCTAGGTCACGAAGTCCAAACCAACACTCCCGGGGAATTTCCCAAATCGGCAAATGAAACGAAAATTCATTCCACGAAGCACTATCAGCGAGTCCAACCGCATTCACAATTCTGTGAGGCGCCCCAGTTCCAAGCTCCATAGCAAACACCGAATTCTTAGACATTGTGTCTGTTGATAAGGCCCTTACAATTGCAGATCCATGTGCCAGACCTTCATTTTCTGAAACAAGTGCAAGCTGGGGCTCAAAGTCACGCACAGTTGCCGCACAATTTTGCCATTCACTATGCGTGACATATGGCGGGTTTGCGACAAGAATATCAATCTCTCCAAACTCAGAAACAAGTTTTTGCATGAGTGTGGTGTCAAAAACATCACCCTTTCGAAAATCAACATTTTCAGAAGAATTGAGAATAGCATTCTCGCGCGCAACATCTAAAGCGTCTTCTGAACAATCAACACCTATCACCTTTGCCTCGGGAAATTTTTTCGCCAAAGCAATTGCAAGACAGCCAGAACCCGTACACAAATCAACAATAAAACGCGGGGTTTTAACATTTTTCTCCCAGCATACCAAAACAAAATCTAAAAGAGTTTCCGTTTCAGGGCGTGGAATAAGGACTCTTGAATCAACCAGAAGATCGAGGGTATGCCAATACTTTCGCCCCAACAAGTATGCAACAGGCTCTCCTGCAAGACGACGCTGAATCAACAAACGCACCTGCGACCGCTCTTCCAAAGTTAAAGGGCGCTCATAATGCATGTAAAGCCGAACTTTATCGAGATTCAAAACCGATCCAAGAAGCAATTGACTATCAAGCAACGCTGTTTCAATACCTGCGTTTGAAAAACGCTTTGAAGTCCACGCCAAAACATCCTTAACAGTCCAAACTTCAGTCTGTTTGTCTGTCTGTTTGTCTGTCTGTTTCTCCGCAGCCTTTTGAGTACGATTCTCAACAATTGTCATAGCCCATTGTCCGAAATTGCTTGTCTTGCCAAAGCCTCGACATTTGCTTTCTCCTGCAAAACCGCCACAATCTCACCAATATTACCCTCTAAAAATGAATCAATAGCGTGAGTTGTGTAGTTCACTCGATGGTCGGTAACACGCGACTGCGGAAAATTATATGTTCGAATACGCTCACTACGATCTCCGCGTCCCACCTGTGATCTTCGTTCTTCAGAAAGCAAACGATCGTGTTCCTCTTGAGCTTTTTCCAACAAGCGCGACTTCAAGATTTTCATGGCCCGAGCACGATTTTTTATTTGCGAACGTTCATCTTGGCAGGTAACAACAATTCCTGTCGGAATATGTGTAAGACGCACTGCTGAATCGGTTCTATTCACATGCTGACCGCCCGCGCCACTGGCTCGATAGGTGTCCACACGCAAATCAGATTCGTTCACTGATACTTCAACTTCATCGGCTTCGGGCAATATAGCCACGGTTACCGTTGAGGTATGAACACGCCCCTGCGACTCCGTCACAGGAACACGCTGAACTCGATGCACTCCGCTTTCATGCTTTAGAAAACGATAAACAGCCTTGCCCTCAACAAGAGCAATTGCTTCTTTCAAACCACCCAAACCGTTTTCGTTGGTAGAAAGAACCTCAAAACGCCACCCCTGCCCTTCGCAGTAACGAGTGTACATTCTGAACAAATCAGCTACAAACAAGCTTGCCTCATCCCCGCCTGCACCTGCACGAATTTCCAGAATCACATTCCGCTCATCGTTCTGATCTTTGGGTAATAAGAAAAATTTCAGCTTGTCTTCCAACTCAATCTTTCGATCTCGTAAGGTCACTTGCTCTTGGCGAGCGAGTTCAGCCATTTCTCCCGAACTATCTTCCAAAAGCACAGTGACTTCATCAATTTCATGCATGCACTTTTTGAGTTCGCGATACAACTGAACGCCTTCGTCGATTTCCGCGCGTTCTTTACTTAACTTACGAAATTGATTGGTGTCCGATATAACTTCGGAGCGACTCAGAAGACTGTCAATTTCGAGAAATCGTTTCTCAAGTTTTGCAAGTTGGGACAGCATATTCCTTAGCTCCAAAAAGAAAAACCCTTCGATGTACGCAGAAACGTATCAACGAAGGGGTTTGCTAACAGAAACAAGAAACTACTTAGCTGCTGTTTTAGTACCGTACTTACGGTTAAATTTCTCGATACGACCTGCTGTATCCAAAACCTTGTGCTTGCCAGTAAAGAAAGGATGGCAGGTGTGGCACACGTCAACTTTTAGTTGTGAACGAGTGCTACGTGTTTGGTAGTGATAGCCGCAAGCGCAGCTGACTTCGCAAGGTCCGTACTTAGGATGAATATCGTTTTTCATAAATAACTCCTGGGCAATATCGGGCCCGCTTCTACGGGCCGTAAGTCTCGTTGGGATAGCACAGCCACTCCCGTGGGTCAACCTCTGGTTTCAGCTTTACCTGAAAGAAAAAATCTCGCCAAAGCGCTGGATCAAAGTTTTTTTCTAGGTTGAACCTTAAGCATTCCGCCCTCAGAAGGCCAAAACTCCGCTAAAAAGGTAATCCCGGAAGAACATCGCACAAGGCCCCAGAAAGGGGTTAAAAACTGTTCTGGAGAACCACGTAACCACTCAAAACATTGAGCAGCTTCCTCAAAACCATTTCCTACAGACAAGCACTTCTCTATGCCAAAGCCCTGCCCCAAAACAATAGGCATGGCGGGAACGAGGTCTTCTGGCGGACGCAAAGCTCCCAAAAGGCCTGCCTTCAAAGCGTCTCCATCCAAACCATTCAACACCAGCGCCTCACTCACCGACCACGGCTCCACAAGTTCGCGTCTCAAAATCGAACAATGACCACATGTATTCAAGGCTCTTGCGATGTCGCGAGCTAAGCTACGAACATAGGTGCCCTTGCCACAAATCACAAAAAAATCGAGAAGACTTTTGCCTGCAGAATCACTTCGCAAACCTTTAAAAGTAAGTTCATATATATACACTTCGCGGGTCTTGGTTTCAATTTCACGAGGCAACACACCGTGCCTGCGCATGTGTTCGTACAGGCTTATACCATCCATTTTAATTGCGCTGTACGCAGGTGGAACTTGCGAAATCTTTCCTAGGAATTGCTGACGCACAAGCTCAATCTGTTCAGAAACGTCGGCCGAAACGGGCTGTTCCCAAACAACCTTGCCGTCAGAATCGAGCGTATCTGTTTCCACTCCCAACGAAATCGTGAATGAATATGCTTTCTTGCCATCCATCACTTTATCGTTGAGTCGTGTTGCTCCACCCAAAAGAATTGGCAATAAGCCCGACGCAAAAGGATCAAGTGTTCCTAAATGCCCAACCTGAGAAATGCCCAAATTACGTTTCACCAAACGCACAACGGTCATGCTTGTGAAGCCAACGGGCTTGTCAATGAGGATAAAACCGGTTCGCGGAGACACATCCAACGTCATTCAATTTTTTTCCGTTGGAGATTCCGTTGGAGATTCCGTTGACACTTCTGAGGCATTTGCTTCGTCCTGTTCACGCTCGCGACGCACTTCTCCTAAAATATCGTTCATTCTAGCAGCCCGAGCCGCTGTTTCATCAAATTGAAATACAACCTCAGGAGTATATCGAAGCCGCAAAGCCTCGCCCAACGACCGTCGAACAAAACTTGCCGCACTTCGAAAACCTTTTTCAGCCTCCGACCGTCGCGGTTCTTCATCACCACGAACCGAAAAATACACGCGTGCTAGCTGAAGATCCGGAGAAACCTTCACATCAAGAATAGTCACATCACGAAGTCGAGGATCGGAAATTTTCCCCATCACCAACAACGTCGCAATGTGCTCACGAATATCTTCAGAAATCTGACGAATTCTCTTAGTTCCCACTAGCCCTCCAAACTCAGTTCAGAGTCGCTGCAGTTTCTTCAATAACAAAGGCCTCAAGAACATCACTCACCTTAAGATCGTTGTAGTTCTCTACACCCAAGCCACACTCAAACCCTTGTAGAACTTCTTTTGCATCATCCTTGAAACGCTTCAAAGACGAAATCCGGCCAGTATAAACAACCGTTCCATCACGCACAACTCGAACGTGAGCATTTCGAATAACTTTGCCATCAGTAATAAAAGATCCGGCAATCACACCAATTTTTGGAACTGAGAACAAGCTACGAATCTCGGCTCGACCCAATACTTTCTCAGTACGAATAGGATCAAGACGCCCAGCCATTGCAAGACGTACGCTATCAATGAGTTCATAAATAATCGAGAAACAACGAATTTCAATACCATCCTGCTCGGCAATGGATGCTGCCATGCGATCTGGACGCACATTGAAACCAATAATCAAAGCTCCAGCGGCCTTTGCAAAAACAACATCTGTTTCAGTAACTCCACCCACAGCAGAGTGAATGATCTTTGTTTTTACTTTGTCCGTATTTAGCTTCAGTACCGACGCTTTAATAGCTTCCACAGACCCCTGTGTATCGCCCTTGATAATCAGGGGAAGTTCTTTTGTTGTGCTGTCTGCTTGGGCCATACGAGCCATAAGGTCTTCAACTGAAGCTTTTTTCTCGGCCGCAAGTGCACCCATACGCGCTTTTTCAAAGCGATATGCGACAGCTTCTTTGGCAACATCATCATTTGCGACAACGTTAAACTGATCGCCAGCCGCAGGAACACGATCCAGACCCAGTATTTCTACCGGTGTTGCAGGATCCGCTTCCAACAGTTTTTCTCCGCGGTCACTAAACATAGCGCGAACACGACCGTACGAGGTTCCAGCGACAATCCAATCGGAAACGCGCAAAGTTCCCTGAGTAATTAGAACGGTAGCAACAGGACCACGAGCCTTGTCCAATTTAGCTTCAACCACAACGCCACTTGATGGAACAGCGATGCGAGCCTTAAGCTCCAAGACTTCGGACTGAAGAAGAATAGATTCCAAGAGATTGTCCACACCCTGCTTTGTCTTTGCAGAGACCTGAACAAACATATGCTCACCACCCCACTCCTCGGAGGTTACACCGTGCTGAGACAACTCGCGCTGAACGCGATCAATGTTAATTCCGGGCTTATCAACTTTGTTAATTGCAACAATTATCGGTACGTTTGCCGACTTCGCATGATTAATTGCCTCAATTGTCTGAGGCATCACGCCGTCGTCGGCGGCAACAACTAAAATAACAATATCCGTAATTTGAGCACCACGGGCACGCATTGCAGTAAACGCCTCATGACCCGGAGTATCCAAGAAGGTAATTTTCTGACCATTGCAAGTTACTTGGTAAGCACCAATGTGTTGCGTTATGCCTCCAGCCTCACCTGCAGCAACTTCAGCCTTGCGAATAGCATCCAGTAATGAGGTCTTACCATGGTCAACGTGTCCCATAACTGTCACAACAGGCGCACGTTCAACCTCAGGCTCAGCAGAGGTATCACCCGACTTCTTACTCAAAATATCACCAATAGACACTGTTGTATTCTGAGTTTCAAAACCAAATTCCTGCGCAACAACTGTTGCTGTTTCAAAATCGAGAGCTTGGTTAACGGAAGCCATCATCCCAAACTGCATAAGAGTCTTGATAACAGCGCCGACTTTTACACTCAGCTCGCCAGCAAGATCATTTACAGTGATAGAAGCATCCACTCGCACAATTTTCTTTGATGCTTTTGTAGGATTCGCCGTTTCCGCTCTGCGCATTTCGCGCTTGCGAGCGGCCGCGGAAGCACCAGATCCACGTTTACGATTTGGAATAGGAGCATACACAGTGCGAACACCGACAGCTGCACCATCTTCTGATCCTTCTGAATTTGGTAGCTCAAAATCTTCTGACAACAACTCATCTTGGAATTCGTCATGACGACCTTTAACTTTTCCATGACGACGCGACTCTTCCTCTTCCGTACCACGACGATCACGATCTCTATCACGATCCGCTCTCGGACGAATTCCGCCTTCTTTGGTTGGAAGAACATCTGAAGTCACAAAAGATGTTGGTCTACCGCCTGCAGCACCAGCGCCAGCACCGCCACCAAAACGAGCGCCACCGCCCGCACTGCCGAAGCGATTTCCACGATCACCAGATTGATCTCCTTCTGGACGAGGACCAAATCCCGGACGCGGAGAAAACGGACGACCACCCTCTGGGCGAGTAAAACCACCACGTTGATCATCACGCTGCCCTTGGGCCGGACGCCCTCCCGGAGTTTGCTGCCCTTGCTGCCCTTGCTGCCCTTGGGGCGCGCCTCCGGCGCCAGGCGGACGAGCTGTGTATTGACGATTTCCATCAGCGGGGCGCATGTAAGTCCGCGAACCAGGACTACCCGAAACAAGAGTTGTTTGCACCTGTGGTTTGCCCTGCGCAGAATAAGTAGCTGCAGGTTGCGGGGTTGGCACAGGGGCTTTTCGTACAATAACAGCCCCGGAAAAAGTCTGTTTCGGTGCTTGCGCAGGCGTTTGCAATTGTTGAGCAGAGGCCTGAGCTTGAGTCGGACCTTGAGAACGACCCGTAGCACTTGCTTGAGGCTGTGCTGCAGTTGCTTGAGGCTGTGCTGCAGTTGCTTGAGGCTGTGCTGCACTTGCTTGAGGCTGTGCTGCACTTGCTTGAGGCTGTGCTGCACTTGCTTGAGGCTGTGCTGCACTTGCTTGAGGCTGCGCTGCACTTGCTTGAGGCTGCGCTGCACTTGCTTGAGGCTGTGCTGCACTTGCTTGAGGCTGTGCTGCACTTGCCGGCGATTCTAAAATGACTTCTGAATGAAATGGCTTTGCAACTTCAATCGGCTCCGCCGCAGGAGATGGAATTTCAACTCTCTCGACCGGCGAAGAAGAAGGTTGTTGAGATGTCGCACGCTCGGAGCTTGTCGACATACTCTTAGGTTCCAATGCGCTCGGTTGCACACGGACAGCGGCGACCGCATTTACTGGTTTATCGGCAACAGATGCTGGTTTCTCGCTACGCTCCATCACAGAAGACGATGCATCTACACCTGCGGGAGGTATTTCTCCCATTTCCGGAGAACGACGGCGAATAACCATCTTAGACGCAGGCTTGCCAGCATCTTTCTCTGCAGATTTTCCAGTCTTAACAGCTGAGCGAAGCTTATCGGCTTCCGCATCGGAAATAGTGCTAAAGTGATTTTTCACTACAACGCCAAAATCTTGCAGCTTAACAATAGCGGTCTTTGTTTCAAGACCAAGTTCTTTCGCAATATCAAGAACCCTAATTCGACTCATTCAACCTCGCTCCCGTGCTGGAAAAACCGACAAAAAAAACAGTCCCAGCCTGCCACTCGCGGCAGAAAAAAAACACCAACGCCCGAAACACGCCAAACGACTCTATCGGGCGAGACTTGCCGCGACTGTAAAAGGCAATCAAGACTATGACAAGAGGTTTGATGAAAAAAAATGAGCTGACCCCAAATTAGCTTGTGCTATGGAGTCAAAACGGCCAAGACACGACTTACAAACTCTTTTCGAGCCACCAAAAGAGCCTTCACATTCGCGTTGGAACCGAAAAGCCGTCCCAAGTCATCGCTCTTAGCATTCAGCCGACACAACAACAAACGTGCTCCGAAACGTTTTTGCATGTTCTCCGCTGAACGATAAAATCGCTCAGATCCGTCGTTGCTCAGCAAGAGAATTCTGGAAACAGCAGCAAGACTTTTCTTGGAAACAACAGAACCGTTTTTTTCCAGGCCCAATTGTTCACGTTGAAGCAAAGTCTCAATTGCCTCAAGTCCTCCCACAAGTTGGCCGCTAGATCGCGCAGCCTGAAGTGCTTGCAAAAGAGCTTCAGAAAGATCGAGAATTGGAATCGAAACCACTCCACCTTGCCATAGCAATTCCCTGCTCCGGTTCAAAACCTTTTCAATTTTGTCCCAGTCCAACTCTTCAAGTACCCGTCTTTCAGACACCGACTTTTTTGGCTGCCTCGTCACGTAATTTTCCTGACAATTTTTGGGGCAAGCCTGTGCGATATGCAATATCCTCAACTTTGGTTTCGGATACACCCTGATAATCTGTGAATCCCGCCAGTTGGAGAACGGCTGCCGTATGCTCACCAACACCACGAATTTTCATCCAATACTGAAGCTTGTCCCCAGGAACACTCCGCACATCCACGCGCTCAGGATCCTGCAAGGGCCTCAATTTGGTTTTTTCAACAATATTCTGAATTTCACGTTCTTCGCCCGTATCATCTTCAGCTTCCGTACTAATAGCAGACTCGATATCAAACGGATCAAAAAACGCGGCGGAAGCATCTTCTGTTTCTTCACGCCGACTCACACGAACAGCGAGTTCCTGCGCTCCAGCAATAACTGCATCGCATTCTTCTTGCGACAAGCGAACAAGACGCATCAAAACTTTTGGTTCCATACGAGCAATATCAGCAGGATCCTTGTAACCTTCGTTCACAAGAATCTCAGAGCGCATCTCTCCAAGAGAAGGTATTTGAGCAATAACCTTCTTATAATCTTGCATGAGCTCGCGCATCTTGGCTTCTGAACGAATATCAACTTTCCATCCTGTAAGCTGCGCCGCAAGACGTACATTCTGACCTCGCTTACCAATGGCCAACGAAAGCTGATCATCGGGGACAACGACTTCCATAGTATGTACGCGTTCGTTCACAATTACTTTCGTAACTTCTGCGGGAGCAAGTGCATTACAAACGAAACGAGCGGGATCGCGATCGAACAAAATAATATCAATCTTTTCGCCACGAAGCTCTTGAACAATCGCCTGAACACGAGCACCCTTCATTCCTACACAGGCACCAACGGGGTCAACCGACGTTTCATTGCTAAACACCGCAATTTTAGAGCGACTTCCAGGATCGCGTGCCGCACTCTGAATTTCAACAATACCTTCAGCAATTTCAGCAACTTCTTGCTCAAACAAGCGAACAAGCATTTCAGGATCTGCACGAGAAAGTACAACCTGTGGACCACGGGTCGATTTCTTGACATCCAAAACATAGCACGTAATTTTATCGCGAATTTTGTACTTCTCGTTTGGAATCTGCTCACGAGCAGGAAGAACGCCTTCGCAAGAACCCAAGTCAACAATAAGATCCGCCTTGTCAAAACGACGAACAATACCATTCACCAATTGATGTTTCTTTTCCCGAAAATCCCGAACAATACGTTCCTTGTCAGCATCACCCATTTTCTGAACGATAACCTGACGAGCAGACTGTGCCGCAATTCTGCCCAATTCTGCTGTTGACAGAGATTCACCAACCTCATCGCCTATTTGAAGCGACTCATCCATTTTTACAGCTTCTGCGTAGGGGATTTCACGATGCACATTCACCGTTCCCGTGCCATCAACCACCACACGATACTTGTACAGTTCAAATTCACGAGTTTCCTCGTTAAATTTCGCCTCAAATGAGCAGTCGCCATAATATTTTTTTGCGGCCGTCAGAAGCGCTTCCTTAAGCGCATTTATCAACAGCTGAGTGTCGATATTCGTTTCTTTTTCAACCGCTTCAAGAACCTGTTTTAAATCAACCTGCATTGGACACACTCCAAAAACAAATTCCGCCCGCCTCCATCCTCCGTCTCAACAACAGGGCTCAGGAGTGACTCTGCATTTCGTGCTTCCTGGAAATAGGAAACCACCCGGGGAAATCATGCGAACAATTCCGTCTCAATATCGCTATCGAAAGGATTTGTCACGCCTGAGACAGGGAAAAACGCCTAGGCATTCTTCACCCGCTTCTTGGACGCTTTTTTCGATCCATCCAAAAGCCCACGATCAAGAAGTGCCTCGGCACGACGAACACTTGAAACAGGCACCACATAGCAATTCGTCCCTTCACACAAGCGTATCGCGGGTTCATTGCCGTTAGTTTCTATTCCATCCAAAATCATGACATACTTTCGACGATTTTCAATACGCTCCCATGTTTCTACTGACACCCAGCATCCCAACATGGTTTCGAAGTCGGACACCTCGCGCAAACGAGGATTGATTCCAGCAGACCCTACCTCAAAGGAAAGTTCGTCACCAAAGTCTTGAAAAACACCCTTTTCCATAAGGTAATGATGCACTGCAGCGCATTCATCGAGAAGAAGCCCTTTCATGCGCCCAAGCTTCGGATGCTGAAGGCCCTTGTCCAAAAAAACTTGAACCGTAAAAACGCCTTCAACAGTTGAAAAATCCCAGTCGCGAACCTGAATCTGTCCTTTTTCGGGAAAAGAACCAAGTCGCTCCCGAATCAGGGTCAAAAAACCTCGGTGATTCAGAGGATTCAATTGAGAAGGATGTGAGAAAACAGTCACACTATATCCTCACTATCCGTTCATTGCAGCAAGGAATTCAGCATTGCTGTCGGTACGTTCCATGCGAGAAATCAAGAATTCCATAGATTCCACCGGAGTCATAGGATGAATAACCTTACGCAAAACCCAAAGACGGTTCAAAACATCCTTTTCAAGAAGCAGGTCTTCACGACGCGTCCCTGATTTGTTCACGTCAATTGCAGGCCAAATGCGGCGCTCTGCCAAGCGACGATCCAAAATGAGTTCCATGTTTCCGGTGCCTTTGAATTCTTCAAAAATCACTTCATCCATGCGGCTTCCAGTTTCGATAAGTGCCGTTGCAATAATCGTAAGGCTTCCACCCTCTTCAACATTTCGAGCCGCACCAAAGAACCGCTTTGGCTTGTGCAAAGCATTTGCATCCACACCACCGGTAAGAATTTTTCCGCTTGGCGGAACAACGGAATTGTACGCACGAGCTAAGCGAGTTATTGAGTCAAGAAGAATCACTACATCTTTTTTGTGCTCAACCAACCGTTTTGCTTTCTCAATAACCATCTCGGCCACCTGAACGTGACGAGTAGCAGGTTCATCAAAAGTGGAACTCACAACTTCACCCTTAACTGTGCGCTCCATTTCAGTAACTTCCTCAGGACGTTCATCAATAAGAAGAACTATGAGGACCACATTAGGATGATTCGAAGAAATGGCATTAGCAATGTTCTGCAATAGAACGGTCTTACCAGCGCGTGGAGGCGCAACGATAAGCGCGCGTTGTCCCATTCCCACTGGACACAACAGATCCATCACCCGCGTGCTCAATGGTTCAGCACCGTATTCCATTTTAAAGCGGCGATCTGGGTGAATGGTGGTCAGGTTGTCAAAGAGAATTTTGTCACCAGAAAGATCTGGTGCTTCCATATTAACGGTCTCAACCTTAAGCAGAGCAAAATATCGTTCGTTATCTTTCGGCGGACGAATTTGCCCCGACACTGTGTCGCCGGTCCGCAAATTGAAACGACGAATTTGAGATGGAGAAACATAGATATCATCAGGACCTGGAAGATAATTATAGTCAGGCGCACGCAAGAAACCAAATCCATCAGGAAGAGTTTCCAACACACCTTCCGAAAATACAACGCCATTTCGAGCGGCCTGAGCCTCCAGGAGTGCGAAAACAAGATCCTGCTTTCGCAGATTAACTGCCCCCTCGATACCCATTTCCTTGGCCATAGCAACAAGCTCAGAAATGTGTTTTTCTTTAATTTCTTTCAAGTTCATCAAGGGAACATCGCGGTTAAATTCCGGTTCCTTTTCGTCAACCTGAGGAAGACCAGAGTACTGTCGCTTAAACTGCCCGCCCTGAAAACCAGCGCCGTGCTTAAAATTGGCGCCAGTTTGACGCTGCTGTCCCCCATGATTGGCATGACCCTGAGGACGGAGACCCCTATCGCGCATTTGACCTGCAGCCTGACCGGAAGGTCCGCCTTGTCCCGGATGTCCACCTTCACGACGTGCAGCCCCGCTCGGAGAGAAAACACGACGTTCACCCTCTTTGCGAGGAGGAGGCGTCAAAGAAGAAATCCCAGAAGATTCATCGGAAGGCAAAGCTTCTAACGTAGGCCCCACTGTAGGCCCCACCGTAGGCTCCGCCTCAGGGCGAACCTCTTCTGCAGAAGGCTCCTCGGCTCGAGGAGGTTCACTAGAGCGAACAATTCGCCTTGGAAGCCGACTGGGTTTCGTTTCGGTAATCAACGCACTATTCTCAACATTCTTCGTATCTTCTGTCATGAAAACTACCATTGAAGGGGAAGTTGGAGGGATCATCACTATGATGAAAAAACCACATAAAAACAATCAGCTGCGGAAACGACAGGACGTCAGAACAAAATCCCGCAGGCGAGACATGCTAACCAGAATATCGAAAAAGATGCAAGGGGTTTCGGAAATTTGTCGGCCAATTTCAATAGGGCGTGCCAAGCATAACGCACAAGGCGACACAGAAACATGCCAGAGCCCCGACACACATCTCCAAGAAATCTCAATTTCTACACAAATACACCGAGACTAACGGAGTGAAAAAAAATCAAGGAGTGACAAAAAAGATGCGTCACCGTTCCGTTCCATCCATCCACACTCAAAAGTACATACCCCTTGAAGATCGTGTGTTCATCTATTCCTTCTTTATTCTTTCAACGATTCTTTTCGTCACCTTTCAAATCAACGCATATATTCAAAACGAACATCTTTCCGAAACTCAAGAGAAAGAAATCGTAGAGGCAATCACAGTTATCTTGGACGCCAACATTCCGAACAAACAAACAGCACTCCCAAAAGAATTCTCAAAAAATTCTCAAGAACATTCTGGCCAAAACCTTGGAATCGTCTCCCCATCCGAATACGCAAGCATTTGTGAAGGACAAGTATTTCCCTGCACCATTGCAACTGCAAACGGTAAGTTTTTTCTCCTCAAAACCCAAACGCGCCTATCGGCAAACAAAACCCTCGCAATTTCAAAATCCACTATTGACTCTCTGGTTTCAAAACCCATGAGTCAATTCAAAATTCTACTGTTAACACTGGGCATTGCTACAGCTTTTTCCGTTACCACACGACTCCTTCTGCATGCCATAGTTTTCAAAAACCTCGACAAAATCACAAAAGTTATTTTTGCACGCAGAATTTTCGAAGCTACGGGGAGCATAGCAAAAGATTTTAGCGGGCGAGAAATTGATGGCCGAATCCATTTTTTCACATCCAATTTCACAAAATTACGTACGTTGTTACAAAGAATACTCGACAAACTTTTCTCAAAAAATCAAACATGGCAGGTGCCCATACGAAATTTTCAAACAATTACTCTCACCAGAACCCCTGAACCGCCAAAAATTCCACTAGAAGAATTTTCAAACGACGAACTCGGAAGACTTGCCCTTGCGCTCGAAGAAGACAATCAAAAGCAGCAGCTATACGAGCAACTTTTTGAAGGACTTCTGGAAAAAATACCAATGCCAATCATCGCTACAGCGCGAGACGGTAGTTTCTTTCTCGTTAATCAACGCTTTCACGAAATATTCCCGGCACAAGAAGGCAATGGTTCCCAACAAGAAAAAGTCTCAAACGCAAAAACCAGTTCAAATCTTGCAATACCCGAAGACCTTATTGCAGCCGCAATTAGAGTCCTCGATCAAAGATCACCTCGCGTTTTTGCCAAGGAATACACATTTCGGACAATTAAAAATACTAAAACATACCCGGTATCAATAACAACTTTATCAAAATTTGGAAAACGAGTTGCAATCATCTGCATTCACGAAAACCTGTCTTCCGAAGCAACCATTGCACGTAACGCTCTCCGGTCAATCTCTAGCAGACAACTCGACATTGCCCAGCAATTGACAGAGAAAATCAATGTACTCCATGAAAATCAGGCCAAAACAAGCCTACATATTCACAGTGAAGCACTAACTGATCTTATCAACACCCAACTCGATATCCTGCACAATGGATCGGAAGAAATCACACATGACGTTGTCGAATTCTCGCTTCCACAATTACTCGCATCCGTAGCACGAATTGTGGAACCTAACCCCGTTGAAATAAATATCGACCCAGAAATCCCTCGAAAGATAGTCAGCAGCCCGAGTCACATTAAACACTTTCTTATTGCGGTACTTCACGAGTTCTTCATCCTAAATCGAACCACAGCAAGAATCATTGCAAACTATTCACTAGAAGAATCCATTCTAGAGATTTCCGTTTCTGCCGCCGAAAAGGCAAATCGAATTCAAGACGCAAGCAATATTGATCTCTTGAGGTTCCTTGCTCGTTCATATCAAATCGCGCTTGCTGAGAAACCTGAAAATGCACGCGAGTTTGTTGGGTTTTCATCTTCCGCGAAAATCTCGCACAACAAACAAGACATTCCCTTCACAATGCTGAGCAGCCTCAAAAGCAAGAAACTACTCGTCGTCGTTGCTTCACCAGAGTCGTGCAACCAACCAGTAGAGGTTATCAAAAGCTCTGGTTCCTCCGAAATCATCCTACAAGATTTTCCAACATTCAGAAGCAGCACCAACAACTTTTCTCTCTACGACGCTGCAATTCTCCTTTCCGGGGCACTGCTTTGGCAAAATGACCAAGATCTCCTCAGAATTGCAGATGTTTTAAAAGAAAAATCCGTGCCAATTCTTCTCATTCCTCAAACACCTCGCAGAGGAGATTCCGCAGAGGCCACAAAATTTGGATTCTCCGGTTATCTTCGAAGGCCATTTTCCACCGTTGAACTACAAGAAATTCTTTTCACTCTTTGCAACAAAGAAACTCTTGGAAAAGCGTTTCCCAAAGGGATTATCACGCGATATGCTGCAAACGAGTTGTCCAGAACGACACATCAAGTGATCGTTGCCACTCTGTTTTCACAAGATGAACCAATAGCGAAGACAATCCTGGCAAGCCTCACGTCCATCGGATTCACTGGTGCCATAGCAATAGGAATACATGACATTATTCGACAACTCTTCGACTTAGAAAAGGCAATTCTTTTTTATCCTTCCTGCATAACCACCGGACAAAAACGCCAACTCACCATTGCCACTGAAGGAAGAGTAACTTTTGCTTACGATTCACCCAAACACGAACTGATGGAAGATTCAGTCACAGCACTCCAAAACAGTACTGTGTTCGTTACTCCACCGTACACAAAAGAACGTATACTCAAGTACATTCAGGGCTCACTAGAAAACCTACCAAACGAAGAACCGGCGCATTCTGCAAGAAAGCGCCGGCAAGGATAAGTGCCTCAAAGACTCAATTCCAATATTTTCTAGTTCTCAATAAAGGCGCGCAGCTTCTTGGAACGACACGGATGACGCAGTTTTCGAAGTGCTTTGGCCTCAATTTGACGAATACGCTCACGCGTAACGTCGAAACTCTGACCGACTTCTTCCAGTGTGTGATCTGTTTTCTCACCAACGCCAAATCGCATGCGGAGAACTTTTTCCTCTCTCGGCGTGAGAGTGGCCAACACCTTTCGAGTTTGATCCGAAAGACTCTGACTCGACACCACATCAACTGGAGCTCCGCGTGTCTTGTCTTCTAAGAAATCGCCGTAGTGATTGTCTTCCTCTTCACCGATCGGGGCTTCAAGAGAAATCGGTTCACGAGCAATCTTCATGACTTTTCGCACCTTCTCGATACTCATATCCATTCGCTGCGCAATTTCTTCAGGTGTGGGTTCACGCCCCATTTCTTGGAGAAGATAGCGACTTGTTCGAACCATCTTATTAATGGTTTCAATCATATGAACCGGAATACGAATCGTTCTTGCCTGGTCTGCAATTGCGCGAGTTATTGCCTGCCGAATCCACCAAGTCGCATATGTGCTAAACTTGTACCCTCGGCGATACTCAAATTTCTCCACCGCTTTCATCAAGCCAATATTGCCTTCCTGAATGAGATCAAGAAACTGCAAACCGCGATTCATATATTTCTTGGCGATAGATACCACCAAACGAAGATTAGCCTCCACAAGCTCACGCTTTGCGTCTTCAACCTGACGATTCGTTGAACTCACAAGCTGATACATTCGAGGAATATCTTTTCGACTCAAACGGCAGGCTTCTTCACTCGAAGCAACCACAGATTGCGCCTGAACAACCGCACGTTTGCATGCGTCCCATTCTTTTTCAGACAAAAAATTCACTTCAATCGGGCGAGGCGCATCAGCCTGAGCGTAAGAATGAAGGCGCCCCTCATCCATGCGCGTACGATATCGAACCCTAGAAAGCTCCTTCTCACTATCTGAAACAACCTTTGCATGATGATCGAGCTCGGCAACTATCTGCTGAATGATACGCCGATTAATGTTAATTTCTTTTACAATTTCAAACATATGATGCCGGGCATTCGTCAAAATTTCCCTATCCCCTGCAGGCATTTTGTCATTGGAAAGATAATCGTACTTTGCTAGGACGGTATTCGCAGTCTTAGCTTGCTCCAACAAAGACTCAACTAGCGCACGAACCCTTTGTGAATGCCCTTCATCAGCGGCTTGGTCCTGTTCATCATCAAAACCCTTAACCAGGTTCTTTGCCTTGATTGTACCTTCCAGAAACTTCACACCCACGTCAGAAATATGCTTAACGCCTATATGAAGATTCACTAGTAGTTCAAGAAGCTTATTCTCCTCTGCCTCAATTTTTTTTGCGATTTCCACTTCACCATCGCGAGACAACAAAGCAACTTGTCCCATTTTTCGCAAGTAAATGCGAACGGGATCATTACTCCGCCCAAGAGAATCATCAAAATCATCGTCTTCTGCAGCTTCCGTCCCAAAATCTTCAGCTGCCAAGAAATCGTCGTCAGGCATGACGGAAGGCTCTTCGGAATCAAGATCCCCTTCGACACCGAGATCATCTAGTTCATCGGTATCAGCTCCTCCTTCCCCCTCCTCATTTTCCCCCTCAGCGGCATCGTCTCCTTCTTCACGCGTTTTGCGCTTTTCAGACCCTTTCTTTCCAGAAGAATTCTTCTTGGCCAAAGTATCCTCGGCGCTGGCACCCGCCTTAGTTACCTTTGCATCCGAAGATTCAGATTCCTTGGCACTCTTATCCTTTTCCGAAAGCTCGGGAGCCCTTTTCGGTCCTACCGATGCAGCTTGAGATTTTCCTCCAGCAACAACCTTCTGAGAAAGGTCCGGAACCTGAGACTTCAGCTGTGGAGCAACTTCTTTCCGAGGAGGCACACTCTTAGCCGTTGATGGCTTTTCTTGCACAGTCGACTTGGTCGACTTCCCCTTCAGTTGCAAATGATCCCCGGCTGGCTTCACTTTTAATTTAGAATCCGAAATTGCGGGAATCTGCTTCTTAGGTGGTTCTAGCGCGGCCTTTGCGGCATCTTTCACATCAGCTGGAAATGACTTCTTCTGTATATTTTGTTGCGCCGCGCCGGTCCGACCTTTCGCTACGACTGGAGAAGCCACTTTTTCTAGCAGCTTTCCCTGAACAGCCAAAGAAGGTTTTTGGATTGCCGTTGGTGACACTTTTTTCACGGGTGTCGCAGCAGAAACCGATGGCTTACTCGGAGGCAAAGCTTGCGCTTTCTTAGAATTGGGCGGTTGCACAGGCTTCGCAATAGGTTTGTTTTCAGGCTTTGACACCTTTGGTTGTTCAGGTTTCTTGGAAGCTACGGGTATTGTCTTCGAGTTCTGCTGAATTCTCTTAGGATCCGGCTTGCTCGAATGCACTTTCTTCGGCTCCACTTTTTTCGATGGCGCAGGTTTCGCCTTCATTTTCTGACTTGTCTTAGAAGCCGCAGGTTTTTTGCCCTTGGTTCCTGATGAACGCGAAGAAGCCATTTTTCTTCCTCCAACCAAAATCGTTGAGATCGCCCTAAAGGGTCCTTATCCAAAAAGACTCAAGGGGTTGTCAAGTCCCCGAAGCATCGAAAACACTTGTACCACTTCAACTCAACTTCCCCAAGAGTTTTGCTCTCTGACATTTCTGCCGAATCTCCGCCATAATATGGGTCAGATACTGAAGAAGAGATCCTCGCTTTAGCGACATTTGGACATCCTGAATACAAAAATTGATATAACTAGCATTCTGCAAGGTTAGTACATCCTTGCTAGAATTCAAACTTATTCGCTCTTTTGAACTTGGTCGAGGCCACGCCTTTAGACCAAATTCCTCTAGATAACCAAAATCACCCTTCATCAACGCTACCAAAGCTTGTAGAGCGGGTGGACCCTTCAGAAACTCCGAAAAAGGAAGATCACATGGCGATATCTCCACACACTTTTCCCGCAACAATTTACAGATGTAAGAAACAAGCTCTACCGTATCTGAAGCCATAATCTCCATCTTGGAAGCATCTTCTACCAATCCATCCGCAAAGAAGGTCCCCTCAAGCGCAGACATATCTCCACCATCTCGAATAACTGGAAGACACAGTAAAGCAACAACCAGCTTAATCTCCACCGTCCCACCAACACGCCAGCGAATCAAGTTTAGAGCATCTTCGCTAGAGGGGTCATTAGCAAGGACAACCTGTGACGAAGACCTAGCAACATAATGGCTAACCTCTCCCGTCCCGCCATCAAGGGCGTGCCCGAGTCTGGGTAGCCCCGCAAGAACCGCCACCGATGACAATCCCAAAACCCTCGCCACTCCGCTTAATGCAACCTCTCGCTGCGCTGCATCGGGATTCTTTTCAAGCACCGGAAGTACCCGCTTGCGAACGGACCGAATCCACGCTTCGCGCGACCCCTGCTCCCCAGTCTTTGCCCAGTTCGTTACTTGCTCAATAAGTGGGGTGGCCGAACCCATCAATTCACGAAACGATTGCGCACCATGTTTCCGGACAAACTCATCAGGATCTTTGCCATCACTAACACGTAAAAAAAGAAGTTCCAGAAGATTCATCGGATAAGCAACTTCAAACGCACGCTCGGCGGCCTTTTGCCCCGCACTGTCCGAGTCGAAACAAAGAAATGCTCGACGAGCACTCTTTGACAAAAGCTTTACGTGCTCAGGCGTCATTGCCGTTCCAGCCACCGCCACAACATTTTCAATTCCAGCACTCGCCAACGACAACGCATCCATATATCCTTCAACAACTACAACGTCACCAGAACCAACAATCGCAGCACGAGCACGATCATAATTAAAAAGAACTCGCGATTTAGAATAGATAACCGTTTCACGTGGATTGATAAACTTGGGAATTTCCTTTCGGGAAACATCTTCAATTTTATAAACTCGACCACCAAAACCAATGGTTTGTCCTCGATCGTTCCGAATTGGAAACACAATTCGTCCACGAAAAAAATCGTATTTCCGCGTTTTATCTGCTGTCGTTGCAAGAAGTCCTGCATTCTCAAGATCCCGCAAATCCCAACCATTCTTTCTCGATAACTCCTCCAAAACTCCAAAACTAGGAGCCAATCCAAGACGCCAAACCTGACACAGAGCGTCCCCGAATCCCCTAGAAGCGAGGTATTTCCTAGCTTCCTCACCCTTTTCTGAAAACAAAAACTGATGATAATATTCACCCACAGCTTCGATGAGCTCCACACACCGGCGTTTCTCACTTAGAAGAGCCGCGGTTTTCTCGTCTTGTTCATCCGCAATGAGGACGGGAAAATTAAAACGCTCCGCGAGCGATACAACCGCATCCCGAAAACTACTTCCAGAACGAAATCTCTCGTACTCAATTACGTCGCCGTGCTTTCCACAGCCATAGCAATGAAAATGATCTGCCCAAACATGAAAACTAGGAGTTGAATCGTTATGAAAAGGACAACGAGCGGAGTAATGATCACCCGAGCGTCTTAGCTCCATGTGTCCGCGCATGTACTCTTGGAGATCAACCGTCTTCACGAGTTCTTGAACCACTGCCCCATTTAGACGAGACATCAGCAACACTCACAAAGTATTTTGAGTTTGAAAAATAGAGCCTAAAAAGATGGGGGATTATCCCACCATCTTTTTCATTTTCTTGAGAGCCCGCTTGCGAGCCGCCATTCTCTTACGCTTAATCTTCACTGAGGGCTTCTCATAGTGCTCACGCTTGCGAATTTCTGAAAGAACCCCAGCCTTCTCGCACTGTTTCTTAAAGCGACGAAGAGCGCTTTCAAAAGTTTCACCTTCTTTAACTTTAACGTGTGGCATGTAATCACCCCCTTCCTAAACCAAATACAACCGCCAAACCGACGGGAAAAAGTAATAGCCGCAACGTGGCGACCGTTTCCCTCCTAACACAAAGGGTACAAAAATTGCAAGGCGCTTCACTCCTTATCGAGTATCCAGACTCTCCCCACAAGAATGAACACGCTCTGTACAACCAGTCGTACAGAAGAATTGTATTTTAGAAAAAATCGGACCCGTCGGCCGTACTGAGTGGGACAAATTTCTAGAGGTCTACGCAAGAACCGTGGAAACACTGACTCCATTCGAGCTCAATCAGACTACGAACTCGATAGTGCAAAAGAAAGAGACTCTTACAAATCACATCTAATGAGGGTGCTCCTCGTAGAAAAACTTGCAACGTGGAGCTCATAAGATAGCTGGCGAAAATTCGCTACGGCTCACAATGGGAAAGAAAAAAAAGGCCACAGCATGCAAATGCTGTGGCCTAAATTAGAAGGTTGCACCGTGCTACTCTCCCACACCTAGAGGTGCAGTACCATCGCCGCAGGCGAGCTTGACTTCGGAGTTCGGAATGGGATCCGGTATTTCCCCG
>CAIZES010000201.1 GCA_903932045.1 uncultured Silvanigrella sp.
ATTTTCGTTCCTGCGATTGGGAAACGTCATGGATCGCGCGGGCGTTTTGGTCCGTGAGTTCCGTCAGTCGCTGCTGGTTGAATTCAATCTCGAATGGCGTTACAAAATCGGAACGAGTCTTTTCGGTTTTAAAATCGAAATCTTGTCCGGCGGGTGGCATGGTTGAAAATTCAGAGAGATATTTTTCTATGATGTGAGTTACGTATGAAAAGTCTGATTCCCTTTTTTCTAAATCAGATGTGTGAGGTGCTTGGAGTGTTTGTGATACTGCCGACGCCTGGGTATCTTGTAGGCTCTTTGGCTGTTTTGAAATGTGCACGGAACTCACTGGTTCCCCTTCAACCATGCGAATTCCGGCATGCTGAAAAAAGTGTGGCCGAAAGTGAAAACGGGCCCAATGCGAAGCCTCATCGCCTGTGCTGACAAAGCTTCCCCCCATGATCATCTGATGGCGGCCATCAAAACAGGGGGTGCTAAAATCTTCGTAAAATGGGTGAACTTCAAAGCCGGCAAGGGGATGAAAATGATCTTCACACCATTGCCAAGAGTTACCAAATACGTCGGCAGGAATGGGGCCGTTTTTTACGGTGTTCATCAATTGAGGCTCTGTTAGCGAAGCGTCAACCGAGGTTTCGGAGCCCCATTTCAAATTCAAATTCAAATTCGAATTCGAATTAAGATTCGAAGCATCAGCAGAGGGCATTGTTGAGCGCATCAAATGATGCTCGGCCTCTGTGGGCAAACGAAGTTGTTTGTGGGTTTGCTCCGATTTCCAAGCGCAAAATGCCTTTGCTTCATAATAATTCACTATTACAGGCCAATCCCATGGCATGTCTATCGCCTCGAATATTGTGCGAAGTTTGTACTCGTGGGCGCCTTGTGGTCCGTCCGAAATCCAAAAGTTCGGCCATTTGACATTGCGAAATTCTCGCCATTGCCAACCTGAGGCTGCCCAATATTTGGATTTGTTATAACCACCACTGCGAACGAATTCTAAAAATTCTCCATTGCTCACAAGAAATTGCGAGACACGGGTCTCTGGGACAGCAACTTCACGATATCCGTATTCGTTATCCCAACCATAAAAGGGGTCATCCTTTTTTTTCCCGATACAAACGCGCGCCTGGGGCACTGGAATCATGTTATTTGTGGGGAATTCGGGGGCAACAGTCTTTCCTCTCGTTCGGCTAGGATGGAAGTGTAGGTTGGGCCAATAAAGCGGTTTCCACACGGAAGAAAGTGGAAGCTCACGCATGAGAACAGAAGATGTTTCTAGATGAATGCGTTCGTGTTCGAAGCCCATAAAAAGAGCCCATATCGAACTCTCTTGCGTGATAAATTTGTGGCCGTCATCAAGTGCTGGATGAGTTAAAATCACCTTTTTTATGGACTCGTATACTTGCTTTCGATACGCAGTGACCTCAGAGACTGCGGGCCACTTCATGTCATTTTTTGACATATCGTCCCACGACATTTCATCGACGCCCGTTTCAAAAATACTCTCAAAATACTCATTGAACGGTGCCTTTAAAATGCCCGCGATCCGGAGTTTGTTTACGTACAATACTGCAGGGTGACCA
Source organism: uncultured Silvanigrella sp. (assembly GCA_903932045.1). Lineage (GTDB taxonomy): Bacteria > Bdellovibrionota_B > Oligoflexia > Silvanigrellales > Silvanigrellaceae > CAIZES01. The sequence goes on from CAIZES010000201.1 coordinate 1,581, forward strand.
TAATAAAAAATAAGGGGATGTCTCAGACCGTGATAGGGAGTGCGATAAAAAACATCGTCAGAAACTAAGGCTGAAAAAAGAACTTCAGTGAGAGTCCAGGTGTTGTTGAAGTATGAAAGAACCTCACTTCGTGTGCAGGTGTCGAGGCGAGGTTGCGTTAACGATCCTAACACTCCATCGGTACGGAAACCAGGGCAATCTGATGGGGGAATGCCGGTGAACCATCCCGGGCTCAAATTGCGAAAGTACTGGTTTTGCCAAGTTGGAGTGGTGGCATTTCCTGTTTGATTTATCCCGGCCGATTGAGAATCCAAATTAGGATTTCGCGTAGTCATTCATTTTACCTCGAGGAAAGAACGCTGCAGTCTAACTGATGACTCGCTACTGTTCATGTTTCAAGGCAAAATATGGCTATGTAAAGACATTCAATAATGGGGTTCCTAAAAATGAGCTACGTGGTGGGCTCAGTTGGTGTCGATCGCTGTGCGGCGAGATCCCATGCTTTATCAATATCGCTGTCATTCTTGGTATTGTCTCTTTGAAGGAGCTTCTCCAGCTCTCGAGCACGCCGTTTGGCAAGACTTACGTAGGTCTCCATTTTTTCAATCGAGGCCATTTCGCGAACCGCTTTTTCGTCGTGTTTTCTGAAAAGGCGCGCGGCGCGTGTTGCGAAATGAGCTCTAAATCCTAAGGCTCGCAGCGCCTCAATTCCCAGATCTAGGGAAGAACTGAAGGTTTCTCGCTCAATGATGTCTGCTCCCGCTTCGTGTAATTCATGGGCGTGAATAACATCATATGCGCGTGCCATGATGTGAAGGTGCGGATAGAGTTTTTTGATGAGAGTCGCGAGTTCGGTGCATTTTTCGGCCTCATCAATAGCAATAATAAAAACTTTTGCTTTCGCAATTCCGGCTGACTCCAGTAAGTCGACTCGGGTTGCGTCTCCATAAAACGCTTTTTGGTCGAATTTTTCGAGTGTGAAAACAGTGTCTGCATTTAACTCGAGAATGGTGCAGCCAATGTTGTTGGCTCGCAGGAATCGGCCCACAATCTGACCAAAGCGACCAAAGCCAGCAATGATAACGGGATGCTCTTGCAATGGGAGGGGGGCAAACTCTTTGTTCTGAGAATGTGTTGGAGTCACTCGATTTAAAAAATATTGTTGCATGTGAACAAAAAGAGGCGAAAACAACATTGAAAGAGCGACGGCGGCATTGAGTAGGGATGCAATGTTTTCGGGAAGTCCAATGGCATTTGCTGAAAATGAAAAAAATACGAAGGCAAATTCACTTCCCTGAGCAAGAGATATTGAAAAAAGAAAGTTTTCGGTTAACGATAAGTTGAAAATGCGTCCCACAATAAATAAGGTCACTATTTTTAACAAAATAAGTGCCAGAACAATGCTTGCAGTTAAAGCTGGTGCATTGATTACGGCGCCAAAGTTAAGGCAGGCTCCTACCGAAACAAAAAAAAGGCCAACAAGGAGGCCTTTGAAGGGCTCGATGTCGGCCTCGAGTTCGTATCGATATTCATTATTTGCAAGAACAACGCCGGCAAGAAATGCGCCTAATGCGGGGGGGATTCCCGTGAGTTCCATAATAAGCGTAATTGCAATAATCAAAACAAGTGCTGTGGCTGTGAAAAGCTCGCGAGAGCGCAATCTTGCAATGAATCGAAAAATGGGGCGCAGCAAATATTTTCCCGAAGCCACAATTGCACCCATGATGCATATGATGAGAATTGCCTGCAGCCAGGCTGGGTGCGTGCTGGTTCCGTGACTCTCCTGAATGGAATGAGTGCGCTGTATGAGGAGAAGTGGAAAAATTGCGAGAAGGGGAATTGCGGCCAAATCTTGAAAGAGAAGGACTGAGAACGAGCTTTGCCCAACGGCTGTTTTTTCGTGTCCCCGTTCTTCAAGCGCTTGCATTGTAATTGCCGACGATGACAGTGATAAAATAGATCCTAACAAAATTGACGTTTGCCACGTAAGGCCGCAAGCCCATGCTAAAGTGCCTATTGCAATTGTCGACAAAGTGAGCTGTGCGGATCCCATACCAAATATCGAACGCCTTAAATTCCAAAGAACGGTGGGCTGAAGTTGAAGGCCTTCTAAAAATAGAACCATGACGAGGCCAAATTCTGCAAATCGAAGAACAGTTTCACGTTCTGAACCCACAAGTTTTAAGAGGTATGGACCAATTATGATACCTGCAATGAGATATCCAACAGCTGCACCAATTCGAAAGTGTTTTGCAAAAGGTACAACAAGAACAGTTGCCGCTAAATAAACGAAGGCTTCCCAAAGAAAGTTTTGCAAGGCGTTTTCTCCTAGGAAGTTTGTAAAAGAAGGAGGTGTTCGCGATAACGATCAGCCTGTTGTTGAATAGCTTCTTCATTCGTTCGCAGCTGGTGTGCTCCATGAATAATGAATGGGGGCAAATAGCTCATTCCACAGAGTGAAGCCGTTGCCTCAAAAGGATGTAGGAATTCTCTCATGGTGTATTTGTTGTGTCCTTCGTGTTGATAGACCTCTTGGCTACCACCTGTGGACGTGGCAATGAGAAGTTGTTTTCCAGCGAGTGCAGTTCCCGAATGGCCGTAGGCAAAACCATATTCCAAAACCAAATCGAGCCACTCTTTTAAAAGAGATGGAGAGCTGTACCAATAAAAAGGAAATTGAAATACGATGGTGTCGTGGATGCGAAGGAGTTCTTGCTCGTGATGAACGTTGATGGCGAAGTCGGGATACTGTTCATAAAGGTCGTGAATTGTAAGGGATTGTAATGTTGCTGCACTCGCTAACAACTGTTTTTGAATTTTCGATTTTTCCATTGCTGGATGGGCAAAAACGATCAAAATGCGTTTCATGACAACTCCGGACTGTTTTTTGAGACGCAAACCGTAAAGCGTGATGCAATTTCGAAATAGCAATAGCTTGAAGTTTGCGAGGTTGGATGGAGAGCTGCGCTAAGGCAGTTTGCTGATGCCATGTGTTCAGTTATTCCTTCTCCGGTGCGTTTGAAGAGAGCTTCCTTTGCGGTCCAGATGCGAGCAAAGAGTATGGCACGTTCTTTTGGATTGAGTTGCAGGAGAGCATTTTGTTCCTGTGGATGAAGAAGATGTGTGGGAAGTTCTGCATTGCAGATTACCAATTCCTTGTAATCGATGTCAATGCCAACGGCACCCTGGTATGAGATTGCGCAAACAGCAAAGTTGTCTCGCGATGCGACGTTAAAATCGAGTTTAGCGTCGGTCTTGGTGGAGTTGTTTGTGTCAGTGAAATTTGTCTGATGGGAGTGCTGCAAAAAGGGTTTGTGATTTTTGGAATAGGCAATTTTGATGGAAGTTGGCGACAGTTTGAGTTCGTTGGACAAAAGTTGGCGAAGCCAAATGCGACGGAGGAAAAATTTCTGGCTTTCAATCTTGTTTCCAAACAACTTCCCACGCAGAAGTTCGTCTGCGGTGAGAAAATGCCTTAACTCTGTTTCGGATGGAATAGAAATATCAGCAAGATTAACAGCAAAAACCTTTATTTTGGCGCTATTGCTTAATATGAGTGTGGAAATTTGTGATGATTTCGTGGTAAAACTTTCGGACACGAGTTGCTCAGCTTCTGTATTTTTTTGATTTTTCGCGACAGGGGATGCCCGTCCACTCGCCTGCGGTGGAAAGGTGCTCGCCCTTCATGAGAAGCGAAAGGGGGCCTAAGCGACTTTCGGGAGCCATAACGGTGTCGTACAAAACCACCGACATATTTCCGATAGAACAACCAGAACCAATTTGCAGATGGGATGACTTCATGATGCGATCTTCAAAAAGATGAGTTTGAACGGTAGCACCCATGTTGAGAGCGGTATCGTCGCCAATGGAGACAAGGTCAAACTCCGAAAAAAGAAGCGATCCAATGTAGGTTCTGCGGCCGATACGCATTCCTAAAAGGCGAAGAAAGGGCACAATAAATGGGCTTCCCAAGAGGTCGGCCATTGTGGGTGCAAAAACTCCTTCATACAAACCATTTACCATTTCATTTAGCCAGACGTAACGACACCAGAGTGGTTTTACGGTGGGTTGAAAACGTCCCATAACAAGCCATTTAAGGGCCACAACAACAAGCGCAAGAATCCATTTGATGAAGAGGCCTGCAGTGGGCATGAGAATGCAGAGGAGCCAAAATGGGAGGTTTGAATAATGGGTGAGAACAAAGCCCCAGGCAAGAATACCTCCAATGTTTACGCAAGCGGGGAGTGTGATGCGTAGGAAATCGATGAGCCCGCGTTGCACAATCATTTGTTTTGTTGGCTTGAATATGACAGATGAATCGAATGTTTCTGTTGGTTGCAATTTAGGAAGCAAAAACGCTGGTGAACCGAGCCATTTTGATCCCGATATTGTCGATCGTTCGTTTAGGGGAGGGAGCGAAAGACATCCAACGAGGCAGTCGCTGCCAAGGTTTACACCTGTTGGAAGAAGTGCGCTGTTTCCAACAAATGTGCGGGTTCCAACATGATTGCGTGCGATTTCTGCGAAACCATGCCTCAAACGCATGCCACCAATGATTGCGCCATCGGCTAAAAAGCATTCGTCATCAATTGTTAGGAGATCCGGGCAAATGCTTGAAACTGTCGAAATTTCAGCGCGACGTCCAACGTGTGCCCCTAACTGACGCATCCAAATGGGAGTATAGATTGTTGCGTAGAGTGGAAGAAGCAGCGTGCGACTGAGGTTGATCAATCTGTCTATGAAAAGTTTTCGTGCAAAAAAGATACTGTCAACGTTGTATTTTCCGGGAGAAGGATTTTTTAGAACGATGTTTTTGGTGACGATAAGTGTCAGGCAAAATGTAAGAATGGTGACAATGCTAAGAACTGGGAGTGCAACTGCAACTCCAAACCAGCCGTAGTTTGTAACAGTAGCCTCCACAATCCAGAATCCAGGGATAGCAGAGATTGCTAGGAATGCGTAGTATGAATACCAGCCAAGCATAGAATACAAAAAGGCTCGAATGGAATTGCGCGCTGCGAGCTGTGAATCTTCGGGAATTTTTTCTATGCGATGCGCTGGACTGCCTTGCCAAACTTCAAATTGGGGGACGGCACATCCGTCTGGTAAAAGAGAGAGATCGCCTAAATGACTGTTGTCTTCCATTTTTGTATTGAGGCCGATGCAGGAGTGAATGCCAACGGAACAATTTTTTCCAATGTGGGTTGGGGCGATAACGAGGGCGCCTTTTTCGATGCGATATCCTAAAACTTGCGTTTCTGCCCCAACTGAAGTTCCTGTGCCAATGGTTAGAACATCGAAGCATGAGAAAAGAGAGGAATTTAAGACAACTCCAGATCCTATTTTTGACCCCATGAGACGGAAATATATATTTTGCAGAGGTGTTCCCGAGAGTGCACTGGCGCCACTCATGGCGTGAAGTCGTGAAACAATCCAGAAACGGAGATACATAGAACCCCAGAGTGGGTATCGACCAGAACGAAAGCGCCCCATGATGAGCCACTTTCCAGAAATGGCCACAAGAAGTAGGAAAATGGGAGTCAAAAGAAAGAGGGCTATTGAAGCAATGAAAAGCTGCGATGTGCTGATACCGCCGTCTTGCCAAATTGTTTCAATGCGAAGTCCAACAATTGTAATGGCTGCATAAAGAGCTGCTATTGACCCCAGCGTGAGTCCTTGCCCGGCGTAGCACGCGAATCGTGTTATTTTTGGAGCAGGAAGAATATGTGACTCGTTGAGATCCGATGAAGAATGAAGTGTGTCAGAATTGTTAAGGGTTGTGTGCTGGTTTTGTTGCTCACCTGCAGTTCCATGAAATGGGTGCTGTGATGCAACGTGATTTTGAGTCCAGCTAGCAAGTTCTGAAATTGTAGGATGTGTGTAAATATCACGCACGCTCAAATTGGCAAATTCTGGTTCACGCCGCAAAAGTGTTGATACCCTTGCTGCTAGGAGAGAGTGTCCGCCTAAATCAGAAAAGAAATTTTCTGAGATGGAAGGTAAATTTTCCATGGAAAAAACTTTTTTCCAAATTGCAGCAATTCGCAGTTCCAGTGGATTGTGCGCAATACTGTTTGCAGGGCTATTTGCGTGGATGTTTGCGGGGATGTTTGCAAGATTTTTGTCGACATCTGTGTTGTTGTCGTCTGATTGAGCATTTTGTGTTTTAATTTGACGGAGAAGAAGGCTTTTGGGCGATGGAAGAAGTGCCTTGTTTATTTTTCCGCTTGGAAGTGTTGGAAATTCGGAAACAACATCAAGGTACTTGGGAATCATGTATTCCGCCAAACGTTGGCGAATGGAATGCGCAATAGTGGATGTTTCTGTTTCGGTAAATTCACCTTTTTGTTCGCGAATGACGTAGGCAGCTAAAATAGGAATGCCGTCTTCCTGTTGCACGGCAACCGATGCAGTTTGAATTGTTGGCTGTTCGCGTAGCACCGATTCAATCTCAGAAAGCTCTACTCGGAATCCTCTAATTTTAACCTGATCATCAATTCTTCCCAAGAATTCGATATTGTTTTTTTCGTCCATTCGAACTCTGTCGCCGGTGCGATAAAAGGTGCCATTGCCTAACTCTGGCAATTTCACAAAACGCTCGGCCGTGAGCTCTTGTCGATTGAGATATCCTCTCGCTATTGCTGGTCCGCCAAGCAAAAGTTCGCCCTCTTGTTCGGGTTGAGTAAGGCTCAGTGTTTCGCTGACGACGTGCGCTGTGTATCCGGGCAATGGACGACCAATGGTGACTTTCTGTTGAGGTTCACAGCGCGAAAGTGTTGCAACAACCGTGGCTTCAGTTGGTCCGTACGTGTTGAGCATAATGCGGCCAGGTGCCAGCCGGCTGACAAGTTCCGGAGGGCAGACCTCGCCTCCGGTAATGACAATTCGAACGGATGGTAAAGGATCTTCTATCAAATTTAAGAATGTGGGTACGCTGGAAAAAATTGTCACATTTTCGCGACGAATAAGATCGGCAACGTCCTCGGGGCATTTTGCGCCCTCGGTGGATGCTGCAACAAGTGTGGCTCCCTGACCCCAGGCAAGCCAAAGTTCTTCAACAGAAGCATCAAATGCAAGTGAAAATCCCTGATAAATACGATCGTTTTCATTAACACCGTAGGTTTCGAGAGCAGCTGCTACAAAATGACAGGCATTACGGTGCTCAATCATGACTCCTTTGGGACGTCCTGTTGAGCCAGAGGTGTAAATAACGTACGCGAGATCGTTGTGGGCTGGTGCGTGAGACTGTAGATCTAGGAATGATGGAAACTGATGGAGTTCTTTTTCGACGTCTTCAAGAATAAGAACGGGAACTGAAATGGTTTCGCGAATGCGTTCTGCCAGGGCGTATTCAGTAACTAAAAAAACAAGACTGGCATCGGTGCTAATGTCTTGCACTCTTTCTGGAGGATAGCTGCGATCGAGAGGAACGTATGCCGCTCCAATTTTATGACAAGCAAGTATTGCGGCGTATGCGTGAACACTTCTGCTTAAATAGAGGCCAATAAGACAGCCTTTTGTTGCGCCCTGAGAAAGAAGAACGTGACCCCATTTGCAGGCGAGATCGTTGAGTGATGTATAGGACAGTGAGATGTTGTCGCAGATAAGCGCAACATGGTCCGGTCGTCTTTTGGCTTGAAATTCAAAAAGCGTTGCAAGAGTCATGGTTCAAATGCCTCCCGATTCAGTCTTTTTTTAGGCGACAACAGCGCCCCACTCAATTGGATCGAGTGTTTGACTCGGATCTTTCTTCAATTTGACATGTAACAAAACAATTTCAGAAGCTTTTGAAACTTGTACCCTTATAGCAAATGAAATGGGATGTAGCAAGAAAGTTTATGAGGGCATCAGGGCCATCGCATCTAAACAAACTTGACTTGGGATCGGCCACGTCAATCTCCACGCGACACGCGGCACGTCGAAGACCACGATTTTCGAATTACGTTTACGTAAACGTCCGCGCCTGTCGTGGTGGTCAGCGTGCCGCGTGTCGCGGGCTC
>CAIZES010000202.1 GCA_903932045.1 uncultured Silvanigrella sp.
ATACAGTTTTGGACAAACATGCCTAATATGTTTGGCTGGTTACAGAAAGAAATAGGCCGATGTCGGTAAACTCACGCTAGAGTTTGGTGAAACATGGAAAAATTCCAAAAAATCAGTGTTTTAGTGTAATATTTCATTTATAAAGTCGATGTAAAATACTGAAATTGGGCACCAGAGAAGGTGCTTATCGAAATTTATGGCGATTCGTATCCGAATTAACGTGATTCAGGGGTGACATGCCAGGGAAAATTGTTCAAAGTTAATGCTGCTTTGTCGCGATGATGCAGGCGGGGCAGGGAGAAAATTTGAATTCCCTAAGGGCTCCAAACGAGGCATTTCCGCAAATGTAACATGTGAGCCCTCCGTGTTGGGTTTGAGGTTGCAAATGCAATTTAGCACGATTGGTTTATTACGCAAATTTTTTGACACTTTTTTGGGAAAATAGGGCGGAACTACAATTCTTAAACTACCTCTTTAGTGGGTATTATTTTTCAGTGCTCTGACAGCCAGTGCTGCGGCTCGAGAAAAAATTTCCAAGCAGGTATGACTAAAATAAGGCCTTCTGGGCATTTTATTTTTTCTTCCAGTTCAAGCGTTACGACAAAACCGATTTTCTGCTTTTTTTCCTTCATGGCTGACTGCAAAGCGCGCAGTTCTCTTTCTCGCGTGTCCGCAGTATCCATCTGCGCGCAGGCTTGGATCAGAATATCTTCAAAATCATGGGACTGAATAATAAAGTCGACTTCATAGCCATCTTGAGTGCGATAATAATCTATATGTTTGCAAAATCGCCGCAAAGCCATAAATGTGGCTGTCTCAAGAAGTTTGCCGATATCACGCTGGGATGCACGCATGTAAGCCATGGCCAAACCTGTATCGATCGGATATATTTTGCGAGGATTGGTTTGGCGGACGCGTTCTGATGTGGAATGAATGCTTGTGGCTTGGAAAAGATAAGCATCTTCCAAATGCCCAGCCATCGCATAAAGTGTATCTTTGCTAACCGCAATCCCTCGGGAGTGCATATCGCCATGCAGTTTATTTATGCTCAGAAGTGCTGATGGGTTGCTGAGAATTTGCAATAGCATTTGCCGCAGAGGCACAAGTGCTGTTACTTTGTGTCTTTCCACAACATCTCGGAGAATCAGGGTATCGACATATCCTTGCAGCACTTCGCGTGCGGCAATGTTATCGAGATTGATAACCTCAGGAAAGCCACCTTGCGCCAGGTAATTTCGTAATTCGTGTTGCAGGCGCGAGCGCATTTCTGCCGCGGGATGGCTGCTATTTTTGTGTGTAATACCCTTGTGACTCAAGAATTCGGAAAAGCTAAAGGGAAAGATTTCAATGGCGATCGAGCGACCGCGCAAATTCGTGGCAATTTCGGTGCTCAGCAGTTTTGCTGAGGATCCTGTAAGAAACACCTGTGCCTTTTCTTGATCAAGAATGCTGCGCACCACCTGCTGCCAAGCCTCGACCACTTGAATTTCATCGAACATAAACACGCAACCATCAACACGAAATTGTGGAAACTGCAAAAAATATTGTTCGATCAGTTCACGTAAATTCTTGGCATTCATGCCCATTAAACGATCATCTTCAAAGTTGACGAATAAAATCGAATCAGGATCTCTTCCTGTTTTGATAAGATCGTTCATGTGTTGATGAAAAAAATAAGATTTCCCCGTGCGACGCATGCCTATGGCTACGGTCGCTTTTTTGGGAAGGATGCGGCAAGCTTGTTCCCGTATGGTCATAGTGTCGGGCTGATGACGCCGGGAATCGGAGATAATGTCGTTGTAAGATATTGTTAATTCTGTAGCTTTCATAGGCCCTCGTTTTCAAAGGAAAGAAAGTGCAAAATCTTTCCTCCATTTAAGGAAGGATATCACAACATGTTTCCTTTTGAAAGAGGCATGCAGGGACTGCATACAGGCGGGCCTTGGCTTTCTAAGCAGGATGGACGGGCCTTTGCGGTCTAAGTGTTTTTGTTTGGGGACCACACAATTCTCGTCCGCGAAAAGCACGCTCACGCCTGGACCGAATTTTGGTCGGACGCAAAAAGTGCGTGGATCCGCTACGACGCCGTATCGGTGCTGGCTCCAGCTCG
>CAIZES010000203.1 GCA_903932045.1 uncultured Silvanigrella sp.
CAGGTTCCCGTGGAAGTCCGCCCTGACCGTCGTCAGGCTCTGGCAATCCGCTGGCTGATTTCTTATTCACGCCTTCGTAGTGAAAAGTCCATGCGCGACAAGCTCGCCGCTGAAATCATGGATGCCGCAAATCGTCGCGGTGCTGCCATGAAGAAGCGCGAAGACACGCACAAGATGGCCGAAGCCAACAAGGCATTCGCCCACTACCGCTTCTAATTACTTACGCATCAGGATTTCCCTGGTGCAAAGCAGGACTTTTCGAACGAGACGCGACACCTCCTGCAGAACCCTCGGCTCCGGCCGAGGGTTTTCTTTTTGCCGCAAACAGAAAATTTCCGACCTCTGCTGTAAAATGTTTCGACACTGTCTAATCCTTAGACACCAGCAAACAACTTCATCAGTCTCCACATCCTCAAAAAACACAATTATCCCAGAGATATACCAGATTGGGCTTTGAAAAAAATCTTGGCACAAACCTTGCACTTACTTTGATGAAACCCAACGAGGCCTCAAACCAGGCCTCCCAAAAGGAGGATTGCCCCATGCAAAAGCGCGGTCATTTCAATGCAGCAACGGTGGACCTAAATTTTAGGTTTCCCACCATTAACGAACTCATTTCCCGTGCCGAAAAAATAACCGAGTCCTGTGTTCATCCACAACAGGTGGTTGTTGGGCGTAACTTTCTTTTAAATGTGGCACGAAGAGGAACCGACTCAAAGGTGTACTCGCTCAATGATCTGGAAATGGTAAGAGTGCTTGTAGACCACATGGCAAACCGCCAAACAACTCGGATTTATCAGCGCGACGAATTAACTGCATTGCATTAATTCTCGCACGAGTACTTGAAATTTCTTCCCTTTTCGATAAAAACAGAAGCACAACACAAATGCCGACACAAAACCTAACTTGTGTCGGCCATTTATTTTTTTTAGTTTCTCTTCATTGTCAGAGGAAGCCCCATGGAATTTCTAAGTATTGCTCAACATGTTCTTCGCGGACTTTCACTCACCATCGCCCTTATTGTTTTTGTTTTATATGCTTTGGCACAACTGTTTCAACGCATGCCCCAAAAATCATTTTCATTACAAACATACGACTACTTGATTTGGGGCACTGTTTTGCTCCTCAGTGCTCTTGGATTCAATTCCTACTGGGGAGCTCTTGCTCTCCTGCCCATAGTGCTATGGAAGCTTTCGGCAGGCTGGCTTTTCACTCCTTCGCGCATTCGTGGCAAAGGCCGTTGGCTCGAACTCAAATGGAGCAAGTTTCCACCACGCGGCTTTCAACAACTTCCCCGAGAAGCCCTTGAGCAAATGAATCGCGAACTCACTCGCCTTCCCAAAGACACGCATTTCTTGATCCCCAGACCCATAGCACTTTGGGCAATTCGCTATCTCATGAAAAAAACCAAGAAAGACGCAACAAGCACAGCTACAAAGAATTTGCCGCCTCAATTGCGTGGGCGCGAAAAAGAAACTCTCGGCGAACTCGACAAAATGGCGAACAGCATTGTCAATCTGGAAGTGGCAAAATCCAAAACAATCAACTTGCCCTTTGGCGTTCTCAATATCTCGCGTCTCTAAACCGACGGCCAAAACCGACGGCCAAAATCGTGCAACACGGTTAATAAGCCCCCATAAATTCCCTTTGCCACCCCAAACCATCACAAATCTGACACGGAATGCTCCAAAACTTTTTGTCGTGCTATCCTTTCTAGAAACGAAATTTCAATTTGGGGTAGGAGCAAAAACATGTCAAATCAAGAACTGTCGCCAGAGCTGGTGAGCGTATTCACAACAAACACCTTGAGCAAGCTCTCCAATCTCCGCGCAATTGTAAATCTTTGCGAAAAACGAGGATTCAGGAAACCAAATTTGTTTGGAATTCAGAACGCTGTTCTCAACTTGCACTCTCTGGCAAAAACATTTGAACAAGACTGGATTTCTGAGCTCTTCGAAGAAAAAATTGTGCGTCCCCTGCAACAAGCAGTTCGATCCGATACTCCACCCGACGAAGCAACTGTGCAGGAATTCTATGCGTCCATTGAAACATGTCAGAACAAACTCACAGAGATGACAAATGCAGCCCGTCAAAAAAATCCTCTTACAATGAGTCCTCAGATTTCCAGCACGGATCCTCAATATGCGGCCGCTTTAACCGCCATCGGGCAAATCGGAATTTGGGGATACCACGAAATTTCGGGAGAACTCACCAAAATTCACGGTTACTGCGAAATGATCAGCAACTGGATTCAGGAATTGAAAGACAAGCCTTTAGGGAATGAAATCAAAACCGAACTCACCGAAATTGCGCGCATACAAGGCCGCATGAAACAAGCATCGGACATGATCCTAGAAATTATTCAACGCAATCGTGCCGCTCGCGGAAAAATAAAAGAACACAAAGAAATTCTTCTTCTCCAGCAAGTCGTCTCAGACATTCTGAACATTGGCTCGGTAAAAATTTCGGCAAAGTGGATCACTGAAAACCTGCCCACGTCGGACATTGTTGTCGATAAAAACCAGCTTGAATTTCTCTGGATTTCGGTTGTCAAACTTTTTGCAGATTGGCTCTCACCATCAAAATCATTGCGCGCATTTTGCGATGCTGGTGTAGCAAACAATCAAACTCAAAAAATTCCACTGTACGTAACATTAGAGCCTCAGAGTGAACATGCTATTCAATTCGACGTTTCCAATGTCGATTTTTCCCACGAACCCCCCTTTCAAGATGTTGGATGCGTTTTTGAAACGTCCGTTCATCTCGCTAGCCTATGGGAAATTGATCTGGATGTTGGCCTGAACGATCGCGGCCATCCCGTTGCTCGCTTTTTGTTGCCGCTCGCCGGAAAACAACAAGGCCCGCAAAAAGACAGCGTTGCTTCGGATATCAAGCCCAAGCCCCCCACCACCCTCATTGTAGATGACGATAAAGACGTTGCCACAATGCTTCAAAAGAAACTGAGCCGCTTTGGATATCCCGCCATAGTGGCAACGGATTTGGAATCCGCTCGCCTGGTTCTCACAAATCAAAAAATTGGCGCAATCATCGCCGATCTTTTCTTGGGCGAAGAAAGTGGACTCACACTTCTCACAACCGTGAAAAAGCAATTTCCCGAACTCAAATTTATATTCATTACGGGCGCAACGGCCGACGATCTTTCACCTGGTGTTGCAAAACTTTTGGCTGCCAATGCCGACGCGGCCCTCAACAAACCCATAGAGGACGAAATTCTTCGCTCAACGCTGGAACGTTTAATGCCAACTTGAAACGAAACACGAAAACCTGAATCCGTGAATGGAAACCCGGAAATCTAGTTAAACCATCGATAATTCCCAAATTTCCAGCGCCGAGTCCCGCACCCAACGGGTGCTTCGAAAATCC
>CAIZES010000204.1 GCA_903932045.1 uncultured Silvanigrella sp.
AGTTGCTACAGTTACACCCGAACGACCTGCACAACTTCCTGTTCCCGTTCCAAAAGAAGTCAAAGATGCCCGCGTACTGTGCCCATTATTACCATTTGTTCCGTTTGTACCATTTGCTCCGTTTGTACCATTTGATCCGTCTAAGCCATTGCAAAGAATATGCATCGAATAGTTTGCGTCCACTCCGGCTTCGTACGTTCCATTCCCATTAATGTCGGTAAAAATCTCATACTTTGCACCACCGGTTGCACACGACAAATCACCCACATTGAGCGTTGTTTTTAAAGCTACAGCATGGGCTCCCGCAGCACCATTTGTCCCGTTTGTTCCATTTGTACCGGCTGCACCCGTTGCTCCTGTGGCGCCAGTTGAACCCGCTTCGCCTTTGCAAACAGCGTATGTATTGTGATTTAAATCGACACCAGAATTATAAACACCGTTCCCATTCACATCCGTGAACGTTTCAAATTGAGTTCCACCAGTTGGGCAAGCAACACTTCCAACGGCAAGAACCGAACTCAAAACAACAGCGTTAGAACCATTCACACCGCCATTTTGCCCGTTACAAATGGCCTGATTGGTATAATTTTTGTCAACAGCGGGCTCGTAGGTACCATTTGCATTCACGTCGGTGAACACTTCGTACCAAGCGCCACCCGATGGACACGTCGCATCACCCAAAGCTATTACGCTTTTGATAATTTTTGCGCTTGCACCATTACAAACGCTTGATTCACGATACTGCGTGTCTGTACCCGCATCGTAGACTTGATTTGCATTTTCATCCACAAAGCTCATGTATTTAAAGCCACCTTGCGGACAATTTGTATCGCCAACGTTGAGCTGTTGCTGAAGCACAATGCTTGTTTTTCCGTTCTCTCCATTGCACAGCGCGTAACTCTGATAGTCGGTGTCAATGCCAGCTTCATAAGCGTGACTCATATTGACATCACGATACATTTCTACCAATTTGCCACCCAGCGCACCACACGCGCTTCCCGCTGCATTGGCTGCCAATGTTGTAATTTTCACTCCACTTTGAACACCATTACATACTTTATGCTCTTCATAATCAGCATCAACGCCGCTATCAAAGCTTTGATTTCCGTTCACGTCGGTATAAAAACGCAGCAATTTTCCACCTGCAGGGCACACTGCTGCATCGGCGTTCAAATTTGACACCATCACTTCGCGGCGAGGCGGGTTACACACAACTTTTACCGAACGATCGCTATCTACCGCAGCATCAAAAATTCCATTGCTATTTTTATCGGTAAAAGTTTCGTAATGGGTACCCCCCAAGTTAAAACACTCACTGCCTGTGCTAGAAACTTCGGCCACAACCGAAACAGAATTTGTGCCGTTGCATATGTGAGTTGTGCTTAAGTTAAGATCTATTCCAGCGTCGTAGGCTCCGTTTCCATTTGCATCGTCAAACCGATCGATCCGAGTTCCGCCCGATCCACACGACGCATCGCCTGCAAGAACGTCGGAAATATAAATTGTAACCGTGCTTGCCTTACCATCACTGCCATTACAAACTTTTCGAAACACATGATTTGAATCGTAGGTGGAGCTATATTTTTTATCGCCATCAACGTCGTTGTAAAATTCGGTAACCGTTCCGCCATACGGACAATCTTTATCACCCACAGAAAGCGCAGCTGATGCCGACAACGTGCTACCACTTGTAGAGGAAACAATGCCGGTTAGTTTTGTTTTATCAATCGGACGCAGAGCAACTCGAGTGCCCCCCTGACATGCCCCACAAAAAAACAACGTGAGCGCAAGCAACGTTTGAAAGTTTACCCGCCAAAACATCGTCCGCCCCTCCTCGTTTGTGCGCCAGGAGCTTGTGTCGACGAAAAACCATAAAACTTTATACATATTTTATGAAATTTTTATAAAAATTTCATAAAGCCTTTTGCAGAATTGTTTGTGGAATTTATTTACTTCTTTGTGTTCTTATCCACCCACTTAAAAAGTTTTTCAATTTTTTTGCTGTTGACTCATCTAAAATCTCACCACTCCACCCCCACTTCGGCACCAGCAGAAGTCAGCACTGCGTGAATTTCCTGAAAATCCGATCCGTTTGAAGCATTTGCAAACGACAAAAATTTGACATAGTTCACACGCGCAAACGGGCCAAACCGAAAATCAAACTTTGGCTTTGAAATCTTCAATAACCTTGGCACGCTCCATTGCAGCAAACCTGACACCGTCCATTCTTGTTCGGCCAAACGGCTTTGCAAACCGCTTTCTGCCGCAAACCGCAAAGCCCAATAAATACTATTGCTGTTTCCGCGAATACCCAACAACAAACTCAACGTCCCCCAAATGGTTTCGTCCAGGTCGGTATCAGTGGCAGAGCTCCCAGATCCTAACTCAATTTCCTGATGTGCGACACCAAGCTTAAGCTGAGCATCAACAAAAAACATGCGCGCAGGAACCGACGCCACATAGCCTAGCGAGTAACGGTGACGAATATAGTTTGTACTCGTTGCGTTCTGCCTGTCTGAATTTGTTCCAATTTCACTCAACTCTTTATAATCAACATTTTTTGAAAACTTCATTCTGAGGTAATTCCAATTAAAAACCACATTCGAAAGCCAAGGCAGTTTGCCAGGAATAACTTCGATACCTGCTTCCAAAGCATTATCAACAAATGTTCCTTGCGGCTGATAGGTTCCAAATGCATTCATTTTCATAACCTTTGAAGCTTTTCCTTTTTCCAAGCCTTGGTCGGAAACCACAACCACAAGTGGCTCCTCCGGATTGCCAAGCCCTTTGCTTGCTGCCAAGCACTGACTTGTTGCGTCACGTTCTTTACGTTCTGCTTCAATTTTATTAGCAGATTGTTCCAAAAGGCGTCGCTCGAGTTTTTCTGTTTCCACGGAAATCGCGGCATCACGCTGAGCTTTAATTTCGCTAGCGCGCAACCCCCGTCGTTTTGTACTCAACCACCATTCTCGGTTTAAAAACGATGGTACTAATGCATCGTCTTTTCGTAAAGCCACCCACGCATCTGCCGCGTCATCAAAGGCAACACGCCACAATTTCCATACATTTTTGGGAGAGTGTTCCTTCATATTTGCAAAGCCAGAATCACTTGCTGGAAAATTTTTTTCGTTGCCATCAAAATCAATCACAGCACGACTCTGCAACAAACGAGTCGCTCGACTTTCTGTACTATTTGATGCCGCCTGAAAAGGAGCTTTGTCCAAAATTTCGGCGCTCACAAGGCGAGCAATATCTTTGTTTGCCAAAATATCCAAACGATACGGACTTGCGGGCACTCGCGCAACGCTTTCGGGACGATAACGAACCGTGTTTTGATTTGCTACAACAAAAAGTAACGACGCCACAGTGTACGTTTGTTGCCATTCCACTCTTAAAACAAAAGAATGATTCTCTTTAAATTGCCCTTTTGAAAACCCACCAATACTGCATTCGTATGCATCGAAAATACCAAAACCCCACGGCCCCTTGCCTGCAATAAGATTGTCGCCAATGGCTCGGCAAGCCTCGTCAACTTGCTCTTTAACTTT
Organism: uncultured Silvanigrella sp.; assembly: GCA_903932045.1. GTDB lineage: Bacteria > Bdellovibrionota_B > Oligoflexia > Silvanigrellales > Silvanigrellaceae > CAIZES01. The sequence goes on from CAIZES010000204.1 coordinate 3,549, forward strand.
GGCAGTGCTACACGTGAGTTTTGGAAAATCGATGTGCAAAACCAGTTTTTCTGAGGCCAATGCAGAACAATTTAGGAATATTGCAAAAATGCAAAACGAATGAAACCACCGCAGCCCAACGCCTACAGTTTCAAACATAGTTTTTGCACCTTCACAAATGCGCCCTTAACAAGATGCCACCAAGCAACGCTTGCCGAGCACAATACTTCATTACAATCTTACAAGATGAGCCTGATACAGGTCAAAGAAGTGCAAAAAAATACCATCACATTTCTGACTATTCCGGCAACCAACTCGGGAACACTAAGCGTGTTGTGCTCATCACAAACCCTTTCGCAATTTCTGGAGGGTTTCTGCCGCCTCAAACTCGTATTGCGGTAGCCACAATTTCTCACCATATTTTTTTCAGATTTGTTCTCGAATAACATCGACGCCATCAAAACATAGATTCACCCTTAGTGAAACACTGCGCGAGCATCAGCTTCGCAGTAGTGAGGATGAGTCTGTTGCTTCTTTAATTCCTTATCAATATCTTGCAATTCCTGCGCAATTCTCCTATCAATAATCTTCTTTGCTCTTTCTAGGTCATGTTTAGTTTGCATGACAAACAACTTTGGAGCGACTCCATGCGTTTCAACATCAAACTCTGTATACTCTGCGTCTGCATCCTTTCCATCGCTCCCCAACCCTTACCATATGGATTCTGATGCCGCATTTTGCATACACAATTTTGCAATTTTTACATTATCAGGAATTCGCGTAACCCACTTTTGGTTTTCCTTTGCACACAGCCTCACATTCTCTTCACTATAACCCTTGCAATCAAAAACAATGTACTCTGGCATGAGATCTTTGGCGTCTACAAACTGTTGCTTCAACGCGGCCAGTCTTTATTTGAAGATGGTTGCATCGTTCGTGTTTCCAGAATGAACCTTCTGCATCAGAGGCACGTCACCATCGCTAGAAACAAGCAATTCTTGAACAATTTGTTTGCAATCTGCTCGGTTGTCCTTCGAAAGGCCATGCACAATTTCTACGCAACAAGGCTCGTCGTCCCCAACCGCGTTAGTAACTCCCGATGACTCGCTACTTTCATACTCCCCATAAAAACTATGCGATGTTGTATCGCAATGGAGAGTTTTTACCTTTAATTTTTGCTTTTGCCGATCAAAAATTCGACCAGTCGAGATTTGAAAAATTGAGATGTAATGTAAAGCGGTCTGGAAACAAAGCCAAGACAATTGATAACCATTGCCAAAGTTGCTTGCCCAGTCGTTACCAGTTCGTTTTTGTCGACCCCTGCAAGGTTGTCAATGATCTCTACTAGACCTATCTCTTGAACCATTTCTATGCTTTTCCCTTGTTTGATAGGCACTGGATGAAGTTCTGTCATTTCGACGGCCAGATTGTCTAAAGTTTGAATCCTTATCACAGGCTTCTCTTCTGGACCCTTGGTAAACGCAATGGGTTTCAAATAGGAAAAAGGTTTGAAAACGAGGCCTCGATCAGCTGCAGGAATAAGAACTCGATCTTTTGCTTTGCTCTCGTTCTCTTTGAGGACATCGATTCTCTGCCAGCCCTTTTCGGTAAGAAAAATATTACTCGGCGCTGGCCTCAACCACAATCGCACAATCATCACTCACAATCAGCGTCAAATACGCGGCATTTTACAACAAGAACAACCCGCAAGTGTATGTGCCTCACATAGAAAATACCATTAACAAACAATGTTGATTTGGATCCCAATAAGCAGCCGTGCTAACATTTCCACACGTTTTGTGGTTCACTTTGTTGTTTTTGGGGTACCAAACCATTGCCCCAAAACACAACGTGATAGTCAAAACAACAGAAAAAAAACAAAGGCAAAATGAGAATAAAGGGAACACAAGGCACATGAAATTATCCCAGCGTCTGTTATTATATTTTGTGTTATGCAGTGCGTTCTTCACTTTATTTTCAACTGCATTACAATTATACCTCGACCTTCAACGCGACACAAAAAACCTAAACGAAGAAATTCAGTTCGTAGAAAAAAGCTATGTTCCGGCATTGGAAAGAAGCGTATACAATCTCGACAAAAAACAAATTATCCTGCAACTCGAGGGGCTTTTGCAATTGAAAGACATTGTCTACGCCGAAGTTATCGACTATTTCAACGACAACAACGCCTTTCGAGTCTCTGCCGGAGCCATCACAAAAAACAGTAACACCAGCACCTTTCCCCTTATTTTTCGAAACGAATTTACCGGACAAAACCAAAATGCAGGCCAACTGATTATTCAATCAAATATGACTGCAATTTATGAGCGCCTGCAAACATGACTTTGGATAATTCTCCTAACAAATAGCGTTAAAAACACTTGCTGTATCAATGGTATTGTTGATCATTATTAACCACATCGTTTCCAAACATCTCTATACGATGTCAAGCTATGTTGCAAAAATCAAGTTCAACAAGTCCGACAACATTCTAACTCTAAAACGAAATCGAAAATCCAGTTCTAAAGCAGACGAACTCGATCGCCTTGCGTCTGCAATCAACGAAATGCGACTTCGAATTGCAACAGATATTGAATACAGAAATCAAAAAGAAAATGAATTACGAGCAACAAAAGAAAGCGCAGAAAGCGCTAACAAAGAAAAAAGCCTTTTTTTAGCAAAAATGAGCCATGAACTACGCACACCGCTAAACGCCATCATAGGGTTTTCCGAGCTACTTTTAACAACCAAGAAAGAAAGTTCAGAAGAAACACTAACAGAATATCTGACACACATTTCGAACGCGGGAAATCATTTGCTTAGCATAATAACGGATTTGCTTGATGCCTCAGCAATAGAAATGGGAAAATTTGAACTTCGAAAAAGCGAGTTTGATTTGGCCCAAATGCTGGACTCCTGTATTATTTCCGTTAGCACTCTTTCAAGCCAAAAATCCATAAAGACGCATCAAGATTATTCAAAACTGGGAATAGCTTGCGCCGACAAAAATAAAATCGTGCAAGTTGTTTCGAATTTATTAGTAAATGCAATCAAGTTTACGGCCGATGGCGGCGAAATAGGTATCACCGCATCGCGCAACAATTCCGAATTCACCATATGCGTCTGGGACACAGGAATAGGTATTGACGACACTGTTAAGTCACGCATTTTTGACACATTCTTCCAAGCAGAAACTGGCCTATACCACAAGTATGGCGGAGTTGGCTTGGGTCTTTCAATCGTAAAAAAGATAGTTGAAGAACACGGCGGCAAAATTTGGGTAGAAAGCGCCCCAGAAAAAGGAAGTCGTTTTGCGTTTACCATTCCACAAACACAAACCTCGCAATCGCAAAATATTCAAACCTTGCTCAACACAACAACGCCCTCAAACAGCTCAAAATTTGAGTGGACAAAAGAAAAAAGAATTTTGATTGTTGAAGACAATCAACAAGACAGAGCTTTACTCAAGGCCATTTTAAATCAAACTCACATGAAAGTATCGGAGGCTTGCAACGGAAATGACGCACTGCAAAACGCGATTGAACAAGCGCCTGATGTTGTTCTTGTCGATATTGGTCTTCCAGACATCAGCG
>CAIZES010000205.1 GCA_903932045.1 uncultured Silvanigrella sp.
CCACGTTGTAGGGAACCGAAAGCAGAGTTGCAGGTTTTTGTGTTTGAGACCGGTGTGCCTCCAGCGGGGGCTATACGTTACATGCCAACACCGCAATTAAGGCAAAAGTCCTGTTTAATGACCGCAAGCGGTGCTCCCCCGACTGTTGATACAAAGTATGAATTCGTCCAAAGCGTTGGTAGTCTTGAACGAAGCCATGGAAATTCTGTCCGAAGAAAACGAGAACTTCGCCCCTTCATCAGTTTCACGAACCGCTGGGCGCGTACTCATCGTGTCTAGACGCCCTTACCCCATAGACAAATCTAGGGGCTTCTGGGCTTGTTTGGTGATGGAATTGAAATTGTCCCTTGGGAAGAAGGGCTGAGCAGCTTGGCAAATTTTTGATGTTGTGCTTTCTCGATGCAGCCCTTCTTTGCTGCCCTTCTTTGCTGCCCTTCTTTGCTGTGCTTCTTTGCTGCGCCTCGGAACTCCCAATTGCAAACCCTTTTCTTGTCCCTTACGATGTTAGAATAGCAAACAGGCAAATTCCGATTCCAACAACTCCTAGGGGCAGCAATGTTGAAACACAGACTCAAAACAGGCGCGTTGATTGCACTTCTAGCGTCCTGCAAAATTGCAAACAAGAGCACATCCCACGTCACCGATAGCTGGGATCAAAAAAACAATCCCAACAACTTCGATCCTCGATTTGAATACAGGTTCGCCCAACTTCCCACCTCCGGAAAACTTGCACACGAACCTTGGTCGGACAGTTATTGGCAAGAAAACTTGGGGGGCATAGGCGTGCGTTGGGTTTCGGGAAGACCAACTCAAGATGTTTGGTCGTACGATCCCCCTAGCCCACCCAATCTTGATGCCGTAAAAAAGATGTCGCTCACCGACCTCATGTTTCTTTCGCCTGCCGAAAAATACGACATCTACATGGGACGCTTCGATTATCCAACCGTAGATTACGCCAAACGCCGCAACCACAAAGTTGATGCGCAGGGAAAACCTGTCCCCGACTGGAAAGGCGCCTGCCCCGCTTGGACGGTGTCCGCGTTATATTTTGATGAACCAAAAGAAGTAATGCCACAGAATGAGCAAGGAGTTTTCATTCCATTTGGTTCATCCGACATCAAGGCTTTGCTAGTGACAGCGCGCGACTTGACAGGAACCAAACATCCTCGCTACGCCGGATACCGTTGCGATGTTATTGACCCAAAATTTAACAATGTTTCAAGCAAAAATCCATGCAATGGAATGAACGCAGGCTCATTTCACACTCTTTTAACCAACCTTGTGCGCCCCAACAAACACGGATTTATTATCGACCGCGACCCCGGCCAGGAAATTTGGAATCAACCCGTATATTCCTATCAAGCACAAGTCATTTCCGAAAATCAAGGAGCTTCTCCAGGGGCTGCAGCGGATACTCAAAAAGAAATACACATAAAGTCGGACGTCACATACACTTTGGAACTCAAGCCTTCGTGGTTTTCGCATCTTGTCAAAAAGAACAATCTCACAAAAACAGAAACGTATCTTTATCGTTTGGAGCTGGATGCACAAGGAAAAATTCTGGGTGGCATGTGGGAAAGTCCAACGCGTCCCGATTTTGCATGGATGCAAGATGCGCCAGAGCTTTCGGGAGAAGTGACAGAAATGTGGTACGATCAAAATACAAAAATTGATGTGAACCACATTTCTCTGGATGGGATTCAAGAACTTTATCTTAAGTCAATCAAACAGTGATAGCTTTGCAACCCTCTCTACTATTTCCTACTTTTGCTGTTTTCTACTTTTGCTGTTCTTGTTGAGGTGGCTCAACAGGAACCGGTGCCACTGGCCCTTGGGAAGATTGCGAACTGGAGTTCTGGTTTGAATTCGAATTTGAATTGGACATACTTCCCGTTTTGCCCGATTGATTTTGCTGCTGTTGTTGCTGCTCATTCGGAACCGGTGCCACTGGTGCCTGAGTATTTTGACTTGGACAACCTTGTGCCGATGCCCCTCCTGCGTCTTGCATCAGTTTTGTACACTCAGCAACACACTTAGGCTTATTCTTTTCCATCCAGCACAAGCCTGAAAGTTTCGAGTCGAGATATTCAGGATACAAAAGGTTAGTTCCTGCACATTTGCAAAGAGGAGCCAACCACACTGGCATTTTCCAATTCGGATCTACAGCGTCTCCACCATTCTGAGTTTCTTGCCCCACCTTGCCATTGGATGAAGAATTTCCGCTATTGCTATTCTGCGTTTCTTGACCAACTTTGCCATTGGAAGAATTACCGCCATTCTGACTGTAACCACCCAAAACATGGGTATCCGTTGATGCCGGCCGGCATGCATAGAAAGCAACTACAATCGCACCAACAAAAAGTGCCGAAAAAATGTTCTTCATCAACAAAACCTCCCCTCATACTAGATTTAAACCAACACAAGCCCAAAAATGCTCGTGACAAAACTGTTGTCGGCACTTTTCAAACCCACTTTAGAAAAATAATGAGTGCGAAATAATGAGTGCGAAATAAACCAAACTTGTTCGCGCGGCACAGGAAATTGTGCACGTCAAGATTTTGTCACAATTATAAAAACCAACTTGCCCCAACCCCAATGCCATTCGGTTAGACTCTGCACACTTAAAGGACGAACGACAATAATTCTGTGTGAAAAAATCTTTGGCAGGTTCCGTTTTGCTGGCGACAAATATTGATGTGGTGAGCCCAAGGAAAAGGCAAGCGTAGATTTCCTGTGGCGTCTCGATTGGCGCTTTCGCAACCCCATTTTCGCATTGAGATCTCGGCGAGTTGCCTATCGGTTGCTAGAGCGAAAGGCCTATTTGTCGCAACGGCGATTGGCTCATCTTTTTCGGAAATCCAGGTTTTCAGCAGTCTCACTTCTGTTCCAGCAATTGTCGTCATTGCAAAGTTTTTGCCGCTCTTGAGAAACTCTGCAACAGCGCTGAATGTGCCGCCTGTGCGCAATCAGAAGACAAAGTACTTTCCAGCCTTATTATGGGCTTCAATGAGTTTCTTGCACACAAAAAGTAAATATCTCCGCCTATCCCAATGAATCGTAATCCGTGCCATCGAGAGAATCCGTCGAAATAAGTCGAAATAAGTCGAAATAAGTCGTAATATTGTCATGAAAAAATAGCTATTATGGTAGATGCCTATCCCAAGTTCGCGCATTACACTTTAGAACGAGTCCTTGTTACAACGGGAGACATCAAACCCACTGATGCCATCGCCCAACGCTTTGATCGCATTTTGGGAGTGGGTGATCTTTTTGATGCCTGCACAAATTCATAAAATCCGCCTCGAAAAAAGCGGCTTGGTTTCCAATGGTGCCTGCTCAAACGGAACCACCGTTTTTCTGTCTTTAAGCGTGACGTTCCAACGAACGTAATCAACAGACACAAACGAAAGATCGGGATAAACAACGACCGCCGAAGAATGCGATTGCATTGTTGCCATGTGCGAACTTACCACACGCAACCGATTTGCAGGAACATCACGAAACAAAGACAAACCATCCAGCGGTGCAACGGGTGAAACCCCCATCAAATCAAGAGCTGTAGCAACAATGTCCACTTGAGTAACCGGCCTATCGATGTTTTTAGAAATATCAGCCAACGCATTTTGCGGAGGCCACACCAAAAGAGGAACATGAATAATGTTTCGACCAAAAGTGTAATGAAACATGCCATCGAGGTTTGTGATATTTTCGCCGTGGTCGGAACAATAAAAAATCCATGCGTTCGGATCTCGTTCACGCACCGCTTTCACAATTTCGTTAAAATAATAATCGGAATAAACAACAGTATTATCGTACGCGTTCAAAGAATTTTCTTCATCTTCTGGCAAAAATTTCTTAAATTCTTTGGGTGAATGTTCGGAATAGGGATAATGGCTGCCATCCATTTGCACAACCAAAAAGAACGGATCGGAATGATCTTTCAAAAAGGGCTTCACCCCTTTTTCCAAGACCAAAATATCGTCGGCCCCTTTGTGCACAGACACGTTTGGATTAAACTGCGGCCCCGATAAAAAATGTTCAACGCCACTATTGCCAACAAACTGTCCCAAATCGCCCCAACGCGTATCCTGAGAACTCAAAAATGCTGTATTGTAGCCCCGAGAAACCGCATAATCAAAAATAGTTGGAGTGCGATAAACAGCCCCATCAGGATCTGAGCCTTGCAATCCAGTAAGCATATACGGCACTGAAACCATTGTGTGCACACCAACCGACGTTGCATTTCCAAACGCAGCAAGCTCTTTCTTTTTCATCATTTCCTGCAAATGCGGAGTGGTATTGCGATTGTATCCAAAAATTCCCACATGGCTCGCCGAAAGAGACTCACCAATAATCCACACAATGTTGGGTGGACGACTTTGCAAATTGGACTTTGGCACGGCCGGTTTCTGAAATTTCACATTACGGAAATGCAGAGTTCGCGCAGTTTCCACAATTGAGGCAGCCAAAGCAACGGGAGCCGCCTGATGCGATGTATTGCTGTACCAAAAAAAGGCCAAAAAAGGCACGCCGCCAACAAACGCCAAAAACTTTCCCGCACCCGAAAACACTCTGCACCACCGCGATTGCTGCACTTTCATTTTTTGCCAGAAAAAAGGCACTGGAAACATAAGAGCCACCAAGACCAACGATCTCCAAAAAGGAACAACATTGGCTGTACCCTGTAAAATTAGGCCAGGATTTTCGAAAAAGAAACGAATGCCAAAGCTAGAAATGTACTCTTTATAAACGAAAAAATGAGAGTCTTGCAAAATCATAGTAAGAGCAAGCAGCAAAGCCGTGCCCCAACGCCACACATTTCCACGCGCAGCGCAGCGTCGCAACACAGAAACAAACGCCAACAAAATGAAAGCAGACAAAGCGTAATTCACTAAAAATCGCACGCCAGTGACTAATTCTGTGACTCGAAGCCATCCTCGCAAAAAAAATAAATCAACAAAAATGATAAACAGCCACGAAGATAAAATGTCGTACTTTCGAACCAACCGAAACACTGACAACAAAAAAGATTGCAAAAAAGATTGCAAAAAAGACTGCACAACAGTGCGAACAAAGGATCGCAAGCTAGTGTGTGCGATGAGCGCTCGCTTTTGAGATTTTTTTGATTCAGCGTTCATAGTCCCTTTTCCTTGTTGGGGGCGCAATAGGCGCAGGCAGCACAATTAGCACACTTCCGGTTTTCAAAACAAATGCCCTATGAACTTCTACATGGGGCGTGCTAAGGTTCCTGTTACAGAGGTTATACTCTGTTACAGAGGTTATACTCTGTTACAGAGGTTATACTCTGTTACAGAGGTTATGCTCTGTTACAGAGGTTATACTCTGTTGCAAAGACTCTGCTTCGTTACAGATGCCATGCTTGGCATCACGAACCACAACAAACATCACTCGCTTATGGGAATACTCTTGTGTCGCACATCAATATTTTTTCATTCACGCGCCAGGATCTCGCTGCACAACTTGCTCAAATTGAGGGACTGGAAAACCCAGAACACCGGGCCCGACTTTTATTCAAAGACATCTATGCTCACAAAGGATTTGGATTATCCGAATTGGGAGTCACAAAACGACTTCATAGCGCCCTGGAAGAGCGCTTCCACTTTTTGCCTTCCGTTGAACTTGCCACCATTGAAATGAGCGATTCCGACGGCTCTGCAAAGCTTATGATGCGCCTCAAACAAGACGGCAGTCTTATTGAAACCGTACTCATCCCCGAACGCGATCGCCTGACCCAATGCATTTCAACACAAGTGGGATGCCGTCAGGCCTGCGTATTTTGCCACACCGGCCGCATGGGTTTCACGCGCAATCTGAGTGTGGACGAAATTGTTTGCCAGTTTTTGGTTGCCGAACATCTTCGTAAAAATGCCCCCGAATTCAAAAATTCACCATTGCGAGAATACAAACAAATATCAAACATAGTGATGATGGGCATGGGCGAGCCCATGGATAATTTGGAGAGCATTATTCCTGCGGTTGAAATTTTCATCGACGACCAAGGCGCCCGCCTCAGCTGCAATAAGGTCACCGTCAGCACCGTGGGAATTTTACCCGCACTGGACGAATTTTTGGAAAAGTCAAAAGCCAGCCTTGCTCTTTCGTTGCACTCACCCTTTCAAAAAGAGCGCACCGCACTTATTCCCGCAAACCGCCGCAGCCCACTTTCGGCCATTGTGGAAACGCTCAAAAAACATCATGAGCTTTCGAGACGCGAATATTTTATCCAATATATGCTTGTGCGTGGTGTCAATGATTCCCCTGCACATGCCCGTGCCATTGCCGAACTCTTTGCAGGCATCCCTGTTAAAATCAACATCATCCCCATTAACGAGCACGATGGCACCACGCTTTTGCGCCCGTCGGTAGTCAGTGTGTATAGCTTCCAACAAGAACTCAAAACACTGGGCCTTGTGGCTACAGTGCGCCTTTCCAAGGGCCGCGACATTCAGGCGGCATGCGGTCAGCTCGTTGCTCGTCATCGTGACGCGTGATAAATATCCCTGTTCCGCAAATACCATTCATCCAAGCAGAAACAGGGAGACCGTCCTATGACAAAAAAGATTGTTGAATGTGTGCCCAATTTTTCTGAAGGCCGTGATCACGCAAAAATCAAACAAATTACCGATGCAGTGGAGGCTGTTTCAGGTGTCACACTGCTTAATGTTGACCCCGGCGCCGACACCAACCGTACCGTAGTAACATTTGTAGGCGAGCCCGAAGCCGTTCTTGAGGCTGCCTATCGTGCAATTGAAAAAGCTGCACAAGTTATAGACATGAGCACACAAAAAGGAGCACATCCGCGCATTGGTGCATCCGACGTTGTGCCCTTTGTTCCCGTGGAAAATGTGAGCATGGAAGAGTGCGTGCAGTTGGCTCGCAAATTGGGTGAACGCGTAGGACGCGAACTTCACATTCCCATTTACTTGTACGAAGAAGCAGCCAACACGCCAGAACGCCGAAATTTAGCCGACGTGCGCAGAGGCGAGTACGAAGGCCTAGAAAAAAAATTACAAGACTCGCACTGGAAACCCGATTTTGGTACCACAAAATTTAATGCGCGTAGCGGCGCAACCGTTATTGGCGCCCGCGAATTTTTGGTAGCATACAACATAACACTGAATTCGTCTGACAAAAATCATGCCAACGACATTGCTTTCTCACTTCGCGAAAAAGGACGCGTCGCACGCACCGGTCGCACCAAACCTTACTACAACAAGGGCGACATTCTTTTTTACAAAGATGGCGAATATCCCTGTGGAACATGTTTCCAAATATACAAAACACAGCCCGAAATTATTGCACACTGCCAAAGCGAACACGGATACAATTTGGCTGCACTTTTAAAAGCCAACGACATCGACTCCACAAAACTCGCCGGACAAAAAGTTCACATTCCCGGAAAATTCTCATTTTGCAAGGCCATTGGCTGGTACGTTGATGAATTCAAACGGGCCCAAATTTCCATCAATCTCACAAATTATAAGGTCACTTCTCCACAAACCGTTTTCGACGAAGCCCGCAAACTAGCCACCGAACGCGGACTGGTTGTGACTGGAAGTGAAATTGTAGGACTTGTGCCCTTCCAAGCACTTTACGAAGCTGGAAAGCACTATTTGCGTGCGCAAGGTCGTTCAACAGGAATTCCTGTGTCCGATGTTTTGCGCACCGCATCGTTTTCTCTTGGACTTTGCGACGTCGTTCCATTTGAAGTCGAGAAAAAAGTTTTGGGACTTCCAAAATTTGCCGACAACGCACTGGCAAGCCTCAAAATTCACCAATTTGCCGATGAAGTTTCGCGCGACACACCTGCACCCGGTGGAGGTTCTATTGCTGCACTTGCTGGTAGCTTAGGCGCATCGCTTGCTGCCATGGTGGCCAATCTGACACACGGAAAAGCCGGCACCGAAAATAAAGACGAAGCCCTTTGCACTATCGCAGAAAAGTCGCAAAAAATTAAGGACCAATTGTTGATTGCCATCGACGACGACACAAATGCTTTCAACGCCTTTATGGAAGCACGCCGCTTGCCCAACAACACTTCCGAAGAAAAAGAACTTCGCAATCGCAAAATGCAAGACGGCCTCAAAATTGCAATTGATGTTCCCTGCCGCACAGCAACAGCCAGCTTTGATGCCATGAAACTCGCCTTTGAAGTTGCACAAATTGGCAACCCAAACTCGATTACCGATGCTGCTGTGGGCGCTCAAATGGGCTTTGCAGGTGTGAGAGGCGGTATTTGGAATGTTGTTATCAATTTGAAAGACATCCAAGACGCCTCATACGTAGCCGACATGCAAAAACGCTGCGATACACTTTTGAGTGAAGCAACTGCCCTTGTTACAGCCACGTCCAATTTCGTAGACCAGCGCCTAACAGCAATGCTTGCCGGGGCAAAAAAATAATCCCGAGAGACCCCAAAACAATCCCAAAAATTCCCCTAAAGTGCATCCTAAAGTGCATCCTAAAGTTCGTGTTAAAGTTCGTGTGTTAAAGTTCCTGTTAAAAAATCCGAAACACCCCTCGTTATTCAGATACCGAGGGAGATAACGGAATGCTCGAACAAATTATTTGGCCAAATGTGGAATACGCATTGCCAAACATTTCTGGCGAAGCAATGGTCCGAAGCTTAGCCCGCACGGACGAAGATGCACATGATGTTGCCAGAGTTGCAGCCCACAGTCGGGAAATTCTAAAGGGAAGCTCCGTTGCTTGGATATTGGACCCGGAAAAGATTCTAGAAAAACTTCAAAACCGCGATTTTGCCGGCTTCGGAATGTTCTTCCAGAATAAAATGGTGGCCTCGGTATTTGCTCTTGCGCACCAGAATAACCTCACAATAGAAGCCGCAATTATCATAGCAGACCCCTACTTCGACATTTTCCATGCCGCCCTCGCTCTGGCACAAGAATTTGCCAATATCTGCGACCAAACGCCGGCCCATCTGTTTTTTGCAGACACCGTTACCGTTCACCGCGGAAGCCAAAAGTTAATGGAATCTATTGGCGGCATTCCTATTGGCATTTTGCCTCTCTTCGAAAAGTTTGGCGAACCACCCGGCCCCATCACCAACGACACCCTTGTTCGGTACATTCGATTTCCCAAAAACGACCCCACTTTATGGCTCAACGAAATAAAAGCACGCAAGCTAACGCCCGACGCTCAAAAACTCCTGGAGCCGATTTTGATGGCACTTCACGCTCGACTTGAAGGAGAGCTCAAAGACAATCTTCAACATCAATTTAAAGAACAACAAGAACAAATCCAAAAAGAACAACTCAAACAACTCGAACAACTCAACAATCGAAAGGCTGGTTAAAACACTATGTCACTTCTTACCATCAGCATGCTGGACAAACTCTCGGTAGAAACCGATGCACCATTTGATATAAACATTTGGAAGCAATTTAGAGCAGAGTGCGCTATTATTTCCGAAGATGTTATTGCAACTCAAACATCCCTGAATGCGCCCAAGGCATTCGACATTGTTCCTATCACCGAAAATAACCGACACATCATTGCACAGGTCGATATTTTGCTGGAAAAAGAATTTCCCAAACATGGGGGCGCGCTCTGCTTTCTTCTCAGCACAATACCTTTTCCCGGACTTTACGATCCACTCGCCCAAGACCACGTTTTTCACAACTGTTTACAATATTGGGCGTTTGTCGATAAAAAAACTCAGGCGTGTGTGGGCACATGCGGCGTTTTTCTTATGAACAAGAATCACAAAGATGTCATCGGAGGCGGATGGCTTGCTTTGTCGCAGGAATATCGAGGCCACGGACTTGGACGCAGCATGCTCGAATTTGTGACAACATTCAGCAAGATATTTGCAACACGAAACGGACAAAAAACACTCGAATGCAACACATCCGACGAGCCACACGTGCAAAGCGCACGGCAACTGTACAAGTCCATTGGTGCAAAAGAGGTCAGCTTTACACCAAACCCATATGTCCCTGGAAGCTACGCTATTCACGTTGAACTCGACCTTTTTCCTGAAAAGAATGCCAAAGAGAATCCCCAACCGAAAGCCGCAGCCTAAACCACAACTCACGCAACATCCCAATTTTCAAAAAAAAAAAAAAAAAGAAAAAACTAATAATTTTAAATTGTTACACCTTAAAAAAAATGTAGATTTCCACAATACTCCTTGATATTCCTCAACGGAACTCAGAAAAGGAGTCAACCATGAGCGGCATAGATCTCTACTTGCCAATATTTTCTTTGGTGTGCTTTATAGCACTTGCACTGCTCTTTGGCTTCATCGCTATTTTAGATCGTGCCAAAGCATTCCGGGATTTCACTGCTGCCATTCTTGTTTCCATCGTTTGCGGCATTGCCGATGGTCTTTCGCATCAGGGTAATGTTCCCATTGCTTACGAAGTTGCATGCATAACTGCAATCCTGGCTAACTCTTTTTTTACATCCGCCACGTACCAAATTCTCAACAAAAAGCTGCAAAAAGGTTGGTATTTTTTTGGAATCATCGCCTACTGTGTCCATTTTGGTTTGGCCAGCCTTCACCTGCCATTTGCATTCGTTCACACGCCAATCACATTTGCCGTGATTACGTTTTATTTCATTTCAGGCAAAGCATTCCTTTCACCATCGGCTCCCAAGGCTCGCTTCAAATACCTTGCGGCATTATTTATATTCGTAAATCTTTTCTTTCAGTCTCGATACCCCTTTGTTCGAAACCAACTCAGTGTGCCAGAACTTATGCTCGCCCTCTTCCTTCACCAAGGAACACTCATATCGTTGCTCATGGTTTATTTTTCACTCAAGAATGAACGACTTGAAACCGCGCGAGCCTCCCTGCAAAACTACATCGAAGACTCTCCCATTGGTCTTTTCATCACAAACGCTTCGTTGCAGATAACCGCAACAAACGCAGCTGTTTCAAGTTTTCTGGGGTTTTCGAAATCCGAACTTGTGAACACCTCGTTTCTATCGCTTCTTGTTCACGACACCAACAAAGACCTTTCATTTGTTGAACAAAAAAAACAAGAACTTCCTGCCAATCGTGAGTATCTGCTCGCCAACAAAAAACAAGAACGCATCCCATGCCGCGTGAATGCAACACAACAGCGTGATGGTAGTTATCTTATTTTTTGTGAAGACATTTCAGAAGAAAAACTCGCTCAACGCAAGCAAGACGAAATGCAACAACTCGTATTCAAAAGCTCACAAATGGCTTCTCTCGGCGAACTTGCCGCAACGGTAGCACACGAAATAAATACGCCGCTTGCAGTGGTACGAAGTGCTTCGGAATTCGCTAGAAAAGAAATGGCAGCAAACACCCCAGACCCTGAATATATTACTCACAAACTCAAAAACGTTGCAATTGGCACGAAAAAAATAGAAACAATTGTTGGCAGCTTACTCAGCATCTCACGCAGAAATGAGCCCAGTAAAGAAATCGTCGATCTGCGTATTTTTATTGAAGAAACCCTCACTTTTATGACACTCCTTTTAAGCAAACATCAAGTACGCACCAACATTAACTTGGGCGATGTTCCGCTTAAAGTGAACGTACGTACCGGCGAAATTAATCAAATTCTGACAAACCTAGTCACAAACGCACGTGATGCCATGGAAAACCGAGGAAACAAAATCATTCGCATTCAGTGTCAGCAACAAGGCAACAATGTTTTGCTTTCGGTACACGACTCCGGGTGCGGCATACCAGCCCACCTCGCTCCTCGTATTTTTGAAAAGTTTTTCTCAACAAAAAATTCTGGCCATGGAACTGGCCTCGGGCTTCCTCTGTCAAAAAAACTAGCGGAAGAAAACGGTGGCACACTCACATTCACAACGTGTCCGGGAATGGGCACAACCTTCACCCTCACACTCCCTCTTGCCGAGGCCCTAAATAGTGAAGTCAGTGCAACAAAGGAAAGTCCAGAACCTCCGCTCTCGGAGCAAGAAACAGCCATGTCCGTAAAACAAAAACGCGTTCTTCTTGTGGACGATGAACCCGCTATCCTCGAAATTCTTCAAGAATACATATCTTCCGAGGGATACCACACAACCTGTGCATCTACGCTTGCCGAGGCTCGCGACAAAATTGCCACGCAAAATTTCGATTTTGTATTTACCGACTATGTGCTGGACTACGGAACTGGCGAAGATGTCTTGCACGAATGCCGCAAACGTTTTGCTAAGGAAGAGTGCCGCGTGTTTTTGCTCACCGGATATGCCAAGGATAACAAAATCGACGTCGATGGCCATCTGCGCAAGCCATTTCATTTGGATGAAGTTCGCGAAGCTCTCAGGAGTTTTTAACCACGCGAAAACGGGGTCTCGCTTTTTCCACCGACTTTTGCGGCAAAAACGTGGCAAGATCATTGGAATCACTCATATCATCTGGAACATGCCCAGCATTTACCGCCAAATCCCGCGTGCATTTTGAAAAAGCTTCACGGAACGAATCCATAAACTGTTGTGTTTGAAGAATGGAATTGCGAACAGCATCAACGCCTAAAAAATTGCTTACCTCGCGCACAAATTCGTCGGCAAATGCCGCTTGAGTGAGAAGAATTCCCCCCAGCTCCCGCTCAAAAAGGGTATTGGAAACTCCAAACGCTCTAAGCACAGCCGGAAAATGAATCCGAGACACTGTTTGCCGAGATGCGTCTTCACTTGCTAAATACCCAATACTCCAGCATCGCCCATTCGCTATTTTTTGAAAACGAACACGCACGGCGAGTTCATCGTCATTTACAAAATCCAAAAAAACTCGGTCGTCCAGACTGAGCCTTTCAAATTCCTGCAATAACACATCCAACTCGGGCCGCATGTTGCTCCTTTCACTAAGCCGCACAGCGCAACGCACGCGCGTTTGCATTTTCAAGGCCATGCTTTACCAAATCAACGCAATCCTTTTTCAAAAAATCTTCTGTAACCGTTAATAGCTGCCGAATGCGCACCAAATCTTGGCTTGTAAAACCTTCTTGGCTTGCACCAACACAATTGTTCCCATTCAAGTCACGAAAAGCCTGAGCATACAAATTGCGAAGGTAAATTAACTTACTTTCGTATAAATCGATTCGAATATTCAAATCGAGCTCGGAATCAATTGGAGCGCACAAATCATCGGCGATATCGCGATAAAATCCGCAAGACATTTCTTCTTTGCGCAGTGTTTCCGAGGTACCAAGCCATTGCGTAGCCATATCCAATCTCCTCATTTCTAGAAGCATCGGAAAAACGCAATCAAACTTGAGAAAAGCTACGGCGAAATTTTAGAAAGACGCCAAAAAGCGAAAAAAAGCACAAAAAAAGAGTCAAGATTCCAACTCGGGCAAATTTTCTCCAGCAAGAATGCTTCCCAAAAAGGAACGGCGATGTATGGAGGATGGTCCATGTTGCTGAATAAGTTTGCGATGCTCGGCCGTGGCATATCCTTTATGCTTTTCCAACGCATACTGAGGAAACTGTCTTGCGAGTTCTGCCATGTGCCTATCACGCGTCACCTTGGCCATCACGCTCGAAAGGCCAATACTGGCGAAGGCATCGTCGCCACCAACGGCAGTTACCTGACGCCCTCCCAAAAGTTCCCGCGCAACTTTAATACCGTGGTTACCATCCACAACAACAATAGGATTTTCCGAAAACGCTCGCAGATTTTGCGGGATTTTTGCAAAAAGCGACCGCACCGCACGTCCCATGGCAAGCTGAACAGCATTCCAAATATTGATGGAGTCTATTTCTTCGGCACTTGCAGCGCCCAACGACACCCCCGCACACACAAAAGGCGCATGCCAGTGTTCAAAAGAAGAGTCGGGAGTTTTCAATTTTTCGCTGGCGGGAATGCGTTCCTCTAAGGTTCCTGAAGTATCAAATGCAATGGAAACCTGAGAAGGAGGACGCATTTCATTCCATAAAAGAGGAACAGATAGCGCGCTATGCACTGCTTCTTCAACATCGTTATTTCTAAATTCACCAAAACTTTGCGACGCACCATCGAAACAAATATCGCGCGCCTTCGGAGTGAGTTTTTTGGAATCGCGAATGAGTGGAATCCACAAACGCTGAATTCCCTGGGGATCAACTTGGGCGGTGTGTTCGGAGGGCTCCAACCACAACGATGCGCCGGCCATTACGGGGCCAGCAAGACATCCACGCCCAACTTCGTCCAATGCAAGAATAGCGCGATGCTCCTTCAAGTTTTTAAGAAGGGTGCGCTCATTTCGAAATTCGTGAATAGGCAAAAGACGTACGGGTTTCGTTTTCAAGCCTCAACCACCACTCACCATGGCGTCAATCGCCTTCAAAATATTCTGCTTGGCCTGATTGCCCACAAGTTCACCCACTTTTTGCCCGCCTTTAATGAAGGCTAAATAAGGAATGGCACGAATGTTAAAGCGAGCAGCAAGCTCAGGGCATTCTTCAACGTTCACTTTACAAATTTTAACTTTTCCTTCTCGTTCCTGAGCAATTTGCTCCAAAACAGGACCAAGCGCCAAGCATGGCCCGCACCATTCTGCCCAAAAGTCAACCACACAGGGAACATCGGATTCAATGACAACCGATTGAAAATCTTTTTCTGCAACGTTAAGAGCAAGTCCAGACATAACATTCCTCCTTAGGAACGGGTTGGTTTGCTCCAACCATAAACCGAAGGATGCCAATCCCACAAGCCCGAGAGGAGCCCCTTCCATGAAAAAATCGACTCTCTTGCTAGGAGTTGCACTTGCTACGCTTTGGATATGTGTTTCTTGGGCTCGAACCGTAGTATCTGCGCCGCTGCATATTCATATCATTATTGCAGCTTTGTTATTGGGTTCGGGTGCTGCCTTTTTATTGTTTCAAACAAAGGGAGATGTTGCGTCACTCACCGTTTTCTTCCAAAAACCACGCAGCCGCGTTGGTTATCGAGCAAGTGTTGGATATTTTGTGGCAACATCGGCACTTTTCATGGCTTTCAATCCCAACACCTGGCAATGGACACTCTCAAATCACCTCAACGCAGCATTTTCGGCCTTGCCCTCAATTCTCGCCATTACCGCAACCCCATTGTATGAAGAGTATTTTTTTAGAGGCAGTCTACAGCCCATTTTGGCTCATAAACTGTCACACAAAATGCCCCAATCAAAAGCAGATTTATGGGCAGTGTATTTGTCGGCACTGGTGTTTTGGCTCTTCCATGCCCCCCTCTCGCCCTCCGTTTGGCAACAAGCATTCAGCCAAGGTGCCATTCCCTTATCGCCGGGTGCGTTCTTTTTGGGCCTTGCCTGCGGATTTGTTGCGCTGCGTGACGAATCGCTTTGGTTTGCAATTTTGCTTCATGCTTTTGCAAATTGGATGGGTCCGGTTTGGGGAGGCATTCTCCCTGCATCAATAATGCCCTATTTTTTTGCATCCAGCTAAGAAATCATCCACATCCTCACAAAGCAAAGCTGTGCCGAGCCAAAAAAACACGCCGCCAGAGGTTTGCCATAGCCAAACCTTCCCTCATTCGTCTAGAATATTCCGTGCGAAAATAATCAATGCAACCAAATTGGATACCGCTGTGGGAGTGATTTGCAATGTCGCTGTCTGAAGAACTCATCGAAAATAGACTCTTGGTAGAAGTGGGCTGGGAAGTTTGCTGGCAACTTGGCGGTATTTATACCGTGCTCCGTTCAAAAGCTCCAGTCACCACAAAACGATGGGGCGATCGTTATTGCCTCGTCGGGCCTTACAATCCTAAAACAGCTTCAACAGAATTTGAAGAAATTCCACGCACAGGCCCCTTTGGACGAGCGTGCGAAATTATGGAAAGCCGTGGCATTCGCGTCAAATTTGGACGCTGGCTTATCACAGGAAAACCGCAGGCTGTGCTTATAGATTACATGTCACATTTCGATCGCCTTGCTGCAAGCAAATACTTTTTGTGGCGCGATCATCACATCGAAGCTGGCGACGAATCGGAAGTCAACGAGGTCGTTCTTTTTGGTTTTCTTGCCGCAGAATTTTTCCAATGTTTAGCCGATGCCATGCGCGAATCCGACCCCGACGACGCCGGAAGCTCAAGCGATCATCATGGTTTTCAATTTCCAATTCTAGCACACTTCCACGAATGGATGGCCGCAGTACCACTTCTCGAAATTCGCAAACGCCAACTTCCCGTAGCCACCGTTTTTACAACTCACGCAACATTGTTAGGCCGCTACTTAGCTGCCAATGACCCTAATTTTTACCATTACCTCCCCAATATAGATCCCTTTGGTGCCGCAAAATCTTGGGGCGTCACAAATCGTTTTGGAATTGAACGTGCAGCAGCATGGTCCGCCGATGTTTTTACCACAGTCAGCGACATCACTGGCTACGAAGCAGAGCATTTCTTGGGAAGACGTCCCGATGTTTTGCTCCCCAACGGACTTAATATTCAGCGATTTTCCGCCGTGCACGAATTCCAAAATTTGCATGTGCAATATAAAAAACAAATTCACGAATTTGTGATGGGGCATTTTTTCCCAAGTTATACCTTTGATCTCGACAAAACTATGTATGTTTTTACATCGGGGCGATACGAATTTCGCAACAAAGGTTTCGACATGTTCCTAGAGGGGCTGGCACGCCTCAACTGGAAGCTCAAATGCGCTCGCACAGGAATTACCGTTGTGGCGTTCGTGATTTCCCGTGCACCAAACCGAGGCATCAGCTCACAAGTTCTTAAGAGTCAAATGCTCTTCAAAGAACTCCGCAACACCATTCGCAATGTTTCAAACGACATTGGCGAAAAAATGCTTCTTTGCCAAGCTCAAGGAAAACAACTTCACATTGACGATCTTATTGATGATTATGCACAACTTCGTCTCAAACGCATGACACACGCATGGAAGCAAAGTCAGTTTCCATCTATTGTCACGCATGACATGAACAACGATGCCGATGATCCTGTTCTACAACAACTTCGCGCCATGCAAATGTTTAACAATCCCGACGACCCTGTGAAAGTTGTTTTTCATCCCGAATTTTTATCTGGCACAAGTCCACTGATTGGCCTCGATTACGATCAATTTGTGCGCGGCTGTCACCTTGGCGTATTCCCCAGCTACTACGAACCCTGGGGCTACACACCCATGGAGTGCGCCGCATTAGGCGTACCTTCTATCACCAGCGACCTTGCCGGTTTTGGAACTTATGTGCGCGCGCACATTCCCGATCACGACCAACGTGGGATGTACGTGGTAGACCGCAGGTATCGAACCTTCGACGAAAGCGCAAACCATTTGGCCGATAGCATGATGCAAATTCTCACAATGGATCGCCGCGAGCGCATCGATTTGCGCAACAGAGTCGAATCAACCAGTCCGCTCTTTGACTGGAAGCAGCTTTCCACATACTACTGGGAAGCCCATAAACTCGCAATTGAGCGATCTTTGTCGAGCTAATCATTGATCGGGCTAACTCTTTGTCGGAGCCTCTCTCATATGAATATTCGCACGCATCTTGAAGAACAATTTGTTTTAGCCATGCAAAAGGCTGGTCTGCCTGCCGAAGCAAACCCCATTATTCGCCTTTCTGCACGAAAAGAATTTGGCGATTATCAAGCAAACGGAATTATGCCTGCCGCAAAAATATTGAAATCAAATCCCCGCGAAATTGCCAACCAAGTTGTACAAAACTTGGAGTGGCAAAACTTTGCAGAAAAAGTTGAAATTGCCGGCCCCGGATTTATCAACATCTTTCTTAAAAATTCGTGGCTGAGCGACGCAGCAACTCTGGCTTTGGCGAGTTCAAAATTGGGCATTCCCGCGTTATCGCGCAAACAGCTTGTTGTTGTAGACTATTCTTCGCCAAATCTGGCCAAAGAAATGCACGTTGGTCATTTGCGCAGCACAATTATTGGCGATGTTTTGTCGCGCGTACAAGAATTTTTGGGACACAAAGTCATCCGCCAAAACCACGTTGGCGATTGGGGCACACAATTTGGAATGCTTCTGGCTCATTTCGAAGACTTGCAAAAAGGCGATGCACAACATGCAGCAGTGGAGCTTTCCGATTTAGAAAAATTCTACATCGCTGCAAAAAAACGTTTTGACGAAGACAAATCCTTTGAAGAACGTTCGCGCCAAACCGTGGTAAAATTTCAATCGGGAGATGCCTCAGCACTGCGCAATTTGCAGGAATTTATCAACACATCACTTCATCACTGTGAAGAAGTGTACGAACGTCTGAATGTTCTTCTCAAACGCTCCGACGTCCGCGGCGAAAGTGCTTACAACAGCGCCCTTCCCGGCGTTGTAGAATCTCTTCGCAAGCAAAAATTACTCATAGAAGACCACGGTGCACAATGCGTCTTCTTAGACGAATTCAAAGGAAAAGACGGCCCACTGCCCATTATTGTACAAAAGTCGGACGGTGGCTATTTGTACATGACCACCGATTTGGCCGCTTTGCAGTACCGCTCGCAAACGCTTAAAGCCGATAGCATTATTGCCGTCACAGATGCCCGTCAGGCACTTCACTTTAATCAACTGGAAACTCTTGGTAGACTTGCACATTTTTTACCAAAAACAACCGAGCTTCACCATGTCACATTTGGAATGGTGCTTGGGTCCGACAACAAACCTTTCAAAACACGCAGCGGCGGCACAGCAAAACTCAGTGATTTGCTAAACGAAGCTGAAGAACGCGCCCTTGCACTTGTCAAAGAAAAAAACACCAATCTCAGCATCGAAGAACAAAAACAAATTGCACGCGCTGTGGGTGTGGGTGCCGTAAAGTACGCCGATCTTTCCAAACACCGCAGCAGCGATTACGTTTTCAGTTGGGAACAAATGCTCTCGTTTGAGGGCAATACCGCTCCATATCTTTTGTATGCCTACACACGCATCGCTGGAATTTTGCGCAAAGGCGGAACATCTGTAGATGCCATTGCTATCGGCCCCATTGAAGTTGTGGCGCCACAAGAACGCACGCTGGCTCTACAAATTTTACAGTTCTCAGAAGTTCTCAACGCTGTATCGGCAGAGTTGCTTCCCCACTATCTGTGCACATACTTGTACGACCTCGCCGGAGCATTTATGTCGTTTTACGAGGCCTGTCCGGTACTCAACGCCAGCGAAACAAGCGAAAAAGAAAACCGCATGCGCCTTGCAGCTCTCACCGCTCGCACGCTCAAATGCGGCCTTAGCCTTTTAGGGCTGAACACTTTGGAAAGAATGTGACCGAAAAAATGTGACCGAAAGAGTGTGACCGAAAGAGTGTGACCGAAAGAGTGTGACCGAAAGAGTGTGACCGAAAGAGTGTGATGGACGGTCTGTAGCGATCGAGTCCATCACAGAGTTCATCACAGAGTTCATCACAGAGTTCATCACAGAGTTCATCACAGAGTTCATCACAGAGTTCATCAACGAGTTCATCACCGATTCAACAAGTTACTCACCACTTC
>CAIZES010000206.1 GCA_903932045.1 uncultured Silvanigrella sp.
CTTTCCACGCCCCGCATTGGACCAAGAATACGTAGCATATGAAGCTTGCGGATTAACTTTGTCGAGATACGTGCGAAATGGAAAAACCAACTGTGTGCGAAACTGATTTCCATACCGCAACGACACATATGGTGCCATATTTTCCATTTTCCAAACGGTATCTGACGTTTCCAATTGCTGCCCAAACAGGGCCGATCCCGTCCGACCGATAGACAACAAGGTTTGAACGCCTGCATTCAAATTCACACCCCAAACCGGATCCGGAAGGGAATAACGCAATTCCGATGCCCATTCGTGCGTACGCACCATGGCTTTCGTTGGAAATAAAAATGTTTCGGCTTTGGGTGAGCCCAGCCATTGCGACGAAAAACGCGCCAATTGAGGAAAATCGGTCCACCAAATTTGCGCATAGCGATAATGAGTAAAAAACGAAAAATCACGAAAGCTAACGGGACCCCAGCCCAACAAAAATTCAGTATTTGCTGCATACTCTGCATTACCAAGGGTGGGAACCTTTTTCTTTTCTTCGGGATTTGGGTTGCCCACCGCTTCCTCTACACCAGTGCCACCTATAGTTACGGCACCATAAATACGATCGTAGCCGCGAACATCGTCTTTTGAAGGTTTGGGCTTAACTTTGTCGGACAAAGTCCCCTGCCCCAGTGCAGATACACTCGCAAGCGTTAAAACGGCCACAAAAATGGGAGAAACACCAATGCGCGTCAAAACGCCCCCCTGTGCTGAGTGCAAGATCCCATACATATTACCGTGAGTTGCGCCCCCAGCCAAATCAAACGCCAACAAAATTTTCATGAAAGTATACAGTTTTTTGTTTCTCAGCCGATAGCAGGGTTGGAAGGAAGAACGCACTATGACTCTTTTTTGCACAAAAAATTGCTTGAAATATTGTGCTATTCCCGCAGTTTTGGGAACAAGCACCATTGCTCAGGCAGCCGAAATCCAGCGAGAATACCGAAGTGCCCGCTACTTAGGCATGGGCGACACAGGAATTTCGCTCTCGGAAGGTCACGATGCCCTCTTTTACAACCCAGCGGGCATTGCTGACGTCAAGGGGATTGTGAACGAAATCGTTTTGGCAAGCCCACAGGTAGAAGTCAGCGCAAATGCAAAAAGTTTATACACAAGCATTTCCACCCACGCACCCGCTTCCAACATTATTCGCCAAATTGAGGGCGAACCACAGCACATAGCGGTGCAGAACTTCACGGGACTCGTTTTTCGACGTGCTGCAATTGGAGTTTACGAACGGGGTCAGGCGGATGTCTTTTTGGGTACCGACCCTGCAAAAGGAATGCTTGTTGCAAATGGCGACGTTTTGGCACGAGCAGGAATCAATACCGCATTTGGACGTTCGTTTATGAACGACCAACTTCTGCTTGGTATCAACTTGAAATTCGCACAAAAAAATGAAGGAACAATTGCTCTTGATGCTCTTACAGCCGAAGAACAACTCAAAGGATTAACGCCAAGCAGTGCGCTTTCGAGATATGTACAACGAGGTAACGGCGCTGGCGGCGATGTGGGCATGATTTGGAAATTCGCCGACACATCCAGAACACGCTTTGGTTTGGTAGCACGAAATGTGGGCGACATGAATTATCCTTGGGCTATTCCAAGTGGCTCAAAAGGGCCCTCGAGTGACAAACAAACAATTGATGTGGGCGCTTCTATTGCCCCTTCAACAAAAAAGAGTTCGGCCGCCATGGCCATCGATTATAGAGATGTTCTAAACGCCAACGGAGACAGTCCGTACAAACGCATTCACATGGGCGCGCGCCTTTCATTTCAAGGAATACTCGGTTTCGTGGCTGGACTGAATCAGGGATATCCCACCTACGGCGCATTCGTAAATTTCAAAATTGTACGGGCCGAAGCTGGTTACTATTCTGAAGAATTAGGAAAAAATCCGGGCGACATACGAAGCCGACGCCTTTACGCCCGCTTGGCCGTGGGGTGGTCGCAATGAAAAAACAACTTTTAGCCCTCAGCAGCTCTATTTTGGTTATGACCTTATTCACAGGAACAACTGCTTTACTCACAACCGGTTGTGGCGACAACTTGTTCTCGAGCCTGCACAAAAAAGATGACAAAGACAAAGGTCGAAGCGCATTTCAGCAAGGTGATTACGCCGGCGCTATTACATATTTGAACGATTACATTGCAGGCCATCCAGACGACACAGAAGCCAGAAGCATGCTGGCAACGGCATACATGAAAAAAGTGGGACTGGACGAACTCCAAATTGCAGCCAACATCACAAGTTCAACAGCGAGTGCCACAAACAATGGGTGGACAAGCATTGTGTCGCTCATGCCCGCTGGTTCCGAAGCCAATATTTCGGCGCTCACCGCGGCTCGAGACACCATTGCCGCAATTCCCGAAGCCAGTCGCACACCCGAGCAAAACTATCAACTTGCCGTAGCAAGCTCTGCTCTTGCAATAACTGTCGTAAAAAAGAGTTTGTGCGACGATACCGGAGCCTACACACCCACCGATGAAAAAATTCAAGCGTTAAGCGCAGACGACGCCAACCTCATTGTTCAAAGCATAAGCACAACAGCAACTGCAGTAGCTGCAACTGGCAGCAGCAATTCGGGCTTATCGAAACTCGCCGATGTGAGCACGCAAATTGACAGTCAGACAGGATCGGATAATCTTAGCAAGCTTCAAAGTTTTCTGACTTCAAAAAGGTAACCCCATGCGCCTCGCTTGCATCCAACTCAATCCGCAAAACAATGTTGCGAAAAACGTCGAACGTGCCGAAAATCTGATTATCGAAGCAGCAAAAAACAAAGCAAAAGTTATTGTGCTACCCGAAATGTTTTCGTTTATGGGCGCCGATGCCGAGCGCGCATCAAATGCCAACGAAGCCGGCACAGGAGTATTCAGCACCATTCAGCGGCTGGCGCAAAAACTTCAAGTTTATATTATTGGAGGCTCTCACGCAGAAACCTCGCCTCACACAAGCCGCGTTTTTAACACATCCGAATCTTATAGCCCAACGGGTGAAATGATAAATAGATATCGAAAAATTCACCTATTCAATCTTTTTGCCGAAAATGGCGAAAAACTATTTTGTGAAAGCGATGCTTTTGAAGCTGGCAATGAATGCAAGTCTTTTTACATAAAATCAAACAACGAACAGTGGACGGCGCTTACCGCCATTTGCTACGACCTTCGCTTTCCCGAAATATTTCGTCAGAAATTGCAAAAAACAGAACCTTTGGACATCATATTTCTTCCGGCTGCCTTTACCCACCAAACCGGAAAAGATCACTGGGAAGTGCTTGTGCGCGCGCGCGCCATAGAGAATCAGTGCTACGTTGTAGCGTGTAATCAAACAGGAACATTTTTAAACGGAACAAAGCGCAACTACGGACACTCCATAATTGTTTCGCCGTGGGGCGAAATTATAAGTCAATTTAACGATGAAATTGGTATTCTTTACGCGGAAGTTTCCAAGCAAGAGATAAGCGCGGCCAGAAAAAAACTTCCGGCCGTTTGGAACAGAACACTTTAAGATTTAAATCACGTTAGCTTTGGCAGCTAACTCCTGTGGGAGTGTTATTGAATTCTCCGTGCAGACTCAAACTGCTTGAAAACAGCTGCGTTCCGCGAGCATCGCATTACAAACTAAAACACCATTTCCAAGCGGGAATTATAGCAATGGTGGAAGATTTTTCGTGAATAATCTCTTCGTCTCGCAGAGTCACGATAAGACCCTCTTTTATTTTTAAATCGTGCGTTGCAGATTTAATGCCGCGAATCTCCCGCTCGCATGTTTTAGGATCGTTCAACGTTTCGCAAACTTGTATACATAGAGATGGGCGCGTTGAACTTTCATGAAAAGTAATGAAGTCGGTTTCGAAGCCTTGTTCATTTTTGTAATAGAATATTTTTTCGAACTTGCGGCGGATTGTTATAAAAACAAAGTTTTCGAGACGTCGCCCGCGGTTTTCGGAAAATCCATTTGTAACGGCATTTACGATGCCGTTGTCAATACAGTAGAGTTTCTTCGGATTCGTGTTTTTTTGTGAATAGAATCCGACAAAAAGGGAACCGTAAAGAGTAGATAGGCGTCGTTAAGCCAAGTAATGGTGTCTTGCACGGTTTGTTTCTGGACGGAATATCCCGCCGATTTCACTCTTTCTGTGACTTTATTAACTGAATATGTTAATACGATTTTATTGATGAGTAAATCTAAGATAAACTTAATAAGATTTGGATTTATTGGATTGTGTCGTTCAATAACATCACGATAAAAAATAGTGTGATAGTAGTTTTGTAAAATTTTTCTATGAACTTGTTTAGGATTAATAACGATTTCCGGAAATGTTCCATCCAAGAGCACTTCGTCGAAACAGCTTTCCAAGAGTGCGCGTTTCTCGGCAGTGAGATGGGTGGTTTGAGGTAATCCTTTCCATGAGCAAATTTCAGGAAAGCTTAACGGAAAAATAAGGAGTTAAAGATTGGTTTTGTTTAAAAAATGAAGTCTATCGTCCGAAAAATCGATGTAAACATAATTTTGCGGTTTTGTTTTTTGTAGAAATAATCGCAAGAGCGATGATTTTCCGCAGCGTAGGACGAATCTCAAATTCAACTTCAAAATGGGCGCAACTCAAGAGTGTTTTATGTATCAAAGCGCTGTACTGGGCAGGCTCTCTTGTCTAAATTCTTGGTAAATGACTTCCCAACGACTCAACAAAACTCAACTCTGATCACAAACCATAGATACAATCGGACCATTCAGTTTTGCTTCCAAAACCATCTCTTTTCCGCCATCGGGAAGAGCATTTTCACGCAGAGGCTGCAAGCACTTCAAAACAGCAGGAACAAGATTGCCAATATTCTGCTGAATACGACGACGCATGGACAGCTTTAATTTGAGAGCAGCATCCAGAGCACCACCGCGAGCAGGAGTCAAACGTCCTCCCAACCCAACATCGAGGTCGGGAGCCACAAAACGCGTTGATGGTCCAATAACAATCGCTCCTGCATCAATGGACGCATCAATATGAGCCGAAGAAAATTCCTGTCGGGGAATCTGCCAAACGTTATCGGCAATATGAAGAAACATTCCTTTTACATCAAGTTCAACTTTACCATTAAGTCGTTCTGGCACAGTGAGTTCCGAACCATCAAGATTCATTCTTCCGTTAAGGTTTCCGCCGGCCGTTGTTACCGAAATAAGTGGAAGAATCAGTCCCATTGTTGGATTAGAAGAGCCCTTAAGGAATCCCAACCCCTGCGCAACAAAGCCGTCAATGGCAAAGTTTTTAAAAACGAAATCACCCTCGGATAACTTGGGGGCTCCTTGCAACAAACCCGAAATGGGAAGAGAAACCGAAGCGACAAAAGAGCCCTTGCCTTGGCGAATTTCAAGTGAAAATCCAGCACGACCCAAGAAGAGTGGAAGCAAGCGAAAGCGAGTAGAGACATCTTCGAATTTGAGTTGAGCATCGGAATCGCGCAAATTTGTGATGGTCACATTTTGCATAACAACACCTGTAACCCAATTAGGACGCAAACTGCCAATGTTAATGCGCATTTCTAAACCTGCTGCGCGCATTTGTTCAGATACAGCTGCAACAAGCGTTTCCTTAAGAATCGCGAATGGGAAGGTGAAATACAAAAATATAACAAAAGAACCCACGGCCAAAGCAGCATATCCACCCAAACGCAGCCACCAAGCTTTACTCCAAAGCGATGTTGCATCGAAGACATTTGGTGGGGTCTGCGAGTCAAAGCTACGCCGCCCGGACTCAGAAATAAAAGTCTGGTTATCCTTAACAGCGCTTAACGACTTTTCGCCTTCAGGAGCATGATTAGACATCTCACTTAGAATAGCGGGCGATTCCAGTTGATTTTCGCTGTTATCCAGTTCGTGAGATTCTTTCGGAGATTGAGATAAAGACATCGAATACTCCAATTCAGGAAGCTGGAGGCAAAATAGCCTCAACTTCAACATTTGCATCTAAATAAAGTTTATCTGTAAATCCACGTTTAATTATCAAACTCGTCACACGAATTCTATTTGGCAACGATTCCAAAGCAACCACAAATTCAACTATTTTTTTCAATCCGGCGCGATTCACAGAAAAACGCACTTTAGCCAACCGATAATTTTTAAGAGCGGACGTATTCAACGGTGCCGTTGGCACCGAGATATCCTGCTGAGAGGGAAAATCTCCAACAGTTATTCCCATCTCTTTTGCTTTGCCTTCCACGAGAGTGATAAGTGAGAGTTCGTGATTAATTTGCAGTGCACTTTCCAACTCGCTAAAACGCTGGCGAGCAAGAGTATAGTTTGATTGAACTTCTTTGAGACGATTGGTAGAGGCGAAAGCAGCATCCAAACTGTTTTGCAAACTAACAGAAGCTGCAAAATACATGGAGATAATCGCGAAAAGAAAAAAAACAAACCCACCAATACCACCAACAACTGCGGCGGCCCGCTGCTCCGGCGTGAATTTTAGAAAACTATCCATTAGGTATTCAAGACGCTCATTTTGCGGGCCGAAAACAAAAGACCGCAAAGGGAGCATCAACCGAGACAACCTATCGGGAGAGGCATTGGATTCCTGCACTTGCATTATAGAGCCTCCTTCAAAGAAGCCTGAACACGAAACTTAATTATTTTTTCGGAACCCGTTTTTGCAGACGCCGTAAGATTAACTGCCTGAAGACTTGGCATCGCTTTCAAGAGAGAGCCAATAGTCTCCGCCGATGCGCGACTATCTGTTTCTCCTTCAATATTCAACGAGCGCCCCTGCACGGTAAATTCGAGAACATCAACAATAAGACCCTTAGCCTTTTGCTCATCAGCACCATCGGTAGCAATTTGCTTGGGGATGATTTTAGAAATCTCTTCCAATACGCGCAACGGATAAACTGACTGACGCTCCATAAAATATTTAACAGCATCGTCGGATTCGCGAATTTCCGATTCAATAATCTTTAATGATTTTGAGCTGTAATCGGAAAAAGAATAGTCTTTCTTGGCAGCCACTTTAGAAAGGTCCGCCGGCTCAGTCTTTAGAGTTTTTTTCACGGCATCACGATATTCAGATTTTAGAACATCGATTTCACTGCCAAGAATGAACAATTTTACAAGATAACTCACAAAAAGACAGAGCACCAAACTTGCAACTATAATTCCCACATTACTTATCTGGGTAATAAGCTTATCGTAGCTCCCAACCAAAGCCAATTCGCCACGACGCAAATTAATTTGCGACTGACGCTTATGATGAACACCACGCAAACCAAGTGCCAAAGCTTGAATCATGGAGTCGGTTTTATGCTCAAGATCTTCGTCAATAATAAGCTTATCGGATTGAAATGAAAATGGTTTTACTGGAACGCCCAAAGCAGCTTCCAAGTACTGGCGAAATCCTTGAATAACCGAAGTGCCTCCCGACACAAAAAGCACTTCTGGCAAAGTTTTTTCTTGTGCGGCAAAAGAATAAACAGTGCGAGCCACTTCACGCACAAGCTCCGACACAGCAACACCCATCAGGCGCGCAACCAAAAATTCGCGTTCGCGCCCTGCTTCAGCTTTTGCATTTTCGGACGTTTCAATGCGTGAAACTGCGTGTTTTATGCGCTGAGCCTCACCGTATGTGACGCCAAGATTTTTTGCCAAGAACTCCGTGACGTACCTGCCCGCCATACGAATGGTACGAGCAGCTACCAAACGTTCGCCTTTAAAAAGCACGACTGAAGTTTTTTGATGTCCAACATCAACAACAAGACGATAGCGCCGCTGTTGAGGCTCAATGCTCGCCGCTGCTTCGCGACCATTCAACGCGCTATCTTGCTCGCCGGCTTCAAATTGAAAAAAGGGAACCATATTCATGAACGAAAGATAATCGACATCAATTATTTTGGGTTCAATAGAAAGCTTGCGCAGTTCATTTAAGTAGGCTTCAACATCTTCTTTACGAGCCATCACTGCCAAAACACTGGATACCGTCCCCTTAACATCCAAAACCTGGTGATCAACAACAACATCTTCGATACGGAAAGGAGCTTGATTTTCAAGTTCACCCTGCACAACCAGACCCATGTTGCGCCGCTTTACATTTTGAAGCTCAAATATTCTGGTTGAGGCCAACACTCCCATAATGCCCGTGTAAATCTTGTCGACGGCAATATCGTTTTGTTTGAAAAGCTGGCGAACGGTGGTCATGCCAACATCGGAAGGATCTACACCCTCGATTTCAGGGACAACAATTTCGTGAAAATGAGTAACCTTGTAATTTTTGTAGGTATTGAGAATCTCGACAGCCTTTACCGAATAGCTTCCAATATCGAGACCCAGAATTTTTTGCATGGGTCAACTCCCTCCGATTTTTACGGATAGAACAATGATGTCACGAAAGGCAGCTTAACAAAACCAGCACAATTATGTCACAGACCCAATGTCAAAACCGCGCCATGGTAATTGCCTTTCCGAATACCCGAAGGCATTCTGGATTGTAGGACAAAGAACAATAGAACTACGAGACAGCGGGCTAGCAAGACATCAAGGAAAAACGACTTGCATATTGCTATCTGCACAAGCGAATAGAAATGGGTTCGATTTTGCATCACAACGTGGCACCAAAAGAATCTGAAGAAATTGTTGTACGACGCATCATTCGGAGAATGGAGCGACATATTACAACA
This sequence comes from uncultured Silvanigrella sp., assembly GCA_903932045.1. Classification (GTDB taxonomy): domain Bacteria; phylum Bdellovibrionota_B; class Oligoflexia; order Silvanigrellales; family Silvanigrellaceae; genus CAIZES01. The sequence continues at coordinate 8,692 of CAIZES010000206.1, forward strand.
CTTGAAAAACAAATAAGTGAAACACCTCACTCCAGGCTGCAATTTGAAGCTACAGAAAACGACGACACAATGGCTCGCGCAAGCATCGAAAAAGCGGCCCCACGGAGTGAAGAAAAAAACGAAGAAAAAAACGAGGAAAAAACCAACGCGCAGCCCATTCCTGTGCAGCCCATTCCTGTGCAGCCCATTCCTGTGCAGCCTGCTCCTGTGCAGCCCGCTCCTGTGCAGCCCATTCCTGTGCAGCCCGCTCCTGTGCAGCCCATTCCTGTGCAGCCCGCTCCTGTGCAGCCCGTCGCAACTCTAGTAACACCACCGCCACCTCCAGCAATTCCAAAGCCGGTTGTGATTTCGTTGCCACCAAATCCCAAACCCACGATGCAGGCGCAACCCCAACCTCCACAGGTGCAACGCCAAATTACCACAGTTCAAAAACCACAATCGCCCAAACCACCTAAACCACCAACAAAAACTCCCTCTCCGCAGCCAACGGAGTTTTCTGCGGAAAACGATGCTGACTCACGCGTAGATCGATTGTTTGCGCAACCAAACACATTATCAAAACCCAATCCCCCAAAACAAGGAGCCTACAAAGCGTTCCTCTTTATTTTGGCACTTGGAATTGTGTTTATAGGTGTCATGTTTTTTTGGAACGCTTATTTTTAGACCTATCAACAATCACAAGATAAATTCACTTTTTTTATCCTTTATAAAACATAATCTGCGTCAAAAGTGTGTTTTTTCCGACACCAGCACTTTAGTTCCCAAACGAGCTACCGAATACCAGAAGGACATCAGTCTCAAAGACTGTTGTCTCCGCGAAATCCTTAAAACACGGAGCTCGTATGAGTGAATGGCGCATTGATGACGAATCGACATCGAGTAAAATAGACACTGCGATTCCCGCTACTGACGAAGTAGCATCGAACCCAAACAGTGCATCATTACACTGGGTCAATAAACTCATTTTTGTGCAAGATTTCGAAGGTGCCGAACGCACCCTTTTGGAACTGGCACAGAAATATCCTCAAGACTACGAGGTCATGTTTCGCTTAGTCGAAGTTTCCTGGAAAACAGGACACCTTTCCGATCTTGTGCCCAAACTCGAACGCCTCACTCGCGAAATGCCAGAAAGCATTGCAGGGCGATTCGCATGGACTTTGGCAGAAATCCGGCTTCTAGAACAAAAAGCCGCCGATGACTCTGAAGACATGGAACTCATTAATCCGTCCATGGGAAAACAAGAAAGCACACGTCACGCCGATGTGTTCGGCTTATCTGCTCGCACAGAAATTCAAACAAGCGGACGCCTTTTGCCCCCTCAGGGCGCACTAGGACTCGGAAATCTTAGCGCCGAAAAAAACTTTCGTGTTTCCCGAAATCCACACGTTGCCGATGATGCTGCGCCAAGCGATATGCCACATCATTCCGAAGCCTGGGCAGACATGGTTGCACATCCTCTTGCACAACAACAACAACAACAAACCAACAAAGACTGGAATGCGTTGCCACAATGCATTCAACGCGCCCGACAATTCACACTCGACTTTTCCGAAAACTATGCTGCATGGTTTGTGTGTGGCTGTGCGTTAGAATACGCAGGAAATTTGTCCGACGCCATTTCTGCGTGGGGAAAAGCAGCATCGTTGCAACCCCAATCACTTGCAGTACTGGCAACCATGACCGAGCTACAACAAATGGGCGTACTCCCTTCCGACGACATTGACTACAGCCAACAATTTGAATCCATCGATCGGTTTTTAGTTCATGGATCGCTTGAAACACATATTGCACTCTATCACGAATTTTTTGCAAAACACGAATACGCTCAGGCCATTGCTGCACTTCGCACGCTTGCCGATTGGTTACAAAGACAAAAGGGCGAAGTTCCCCCAGAAATAGAAGCACTCTGTTTGCTTGGCGCCATGAAAGCTTACGATGAAAGTGGAAACTCAAATGCAGCAGAGGCATGTCGTTCTGAGGCTGAAGCGATAATTACGGCAACTCGGACCAACGCTCGGGGAGCATCGCAGCTCAAATTTATGGGGGAAATTTGCCAGCAGTTTGGCGTGGATCATCTTGCTCGTTCGTGCTATATTTCAACAATTGCAGCACCCGATTCCACTCTTGATCAATGCGTCCAAAGCACAAGCCACTGCATTTCGGTAGGATGCAACCAGCAAGCAAAAGATGCGCTCACCATTGCTTACGAAATTCATCATGGCGCATCGGAAATTCGGTTTTGCCAAGCACTCGCTTCCCTTGCAATAGCCAACATCCCAATCCGCCGATATATGGAACGCAAAAATAAAATCCGCGAATTGCTTCAAGCAGGCGATTTAGGAACAGCCCTTCCCATGCTGCAAGAGGCTCTCAAAGAAATTGACGATGATGCAGAAACTCAATATTACATGGGCGAAATTCTTTCGCGTTTTGGCGCCGATCTCCAAGCAAAAACATTTTTCCAGCGCACCTATGAACTCGACCCCTACAATTTCGAATCCATTGTGCGCTGCTGCTATTTTTTGCTCAAAACATCGGACTACAGCAAGGCAATCGAAATTTCTGAAGCCGGCTTGAGTCTTTCATGGATTAACGAAACACACATAGGCGAACTCTCCTGGGCGCGTGCCACAGCAGCCTTTGCGCTGGGCGACTTGGAAAGAGCAAATCGCGACATCGAAGGCGCATTGCGAAATAATCCATGGAATGGTGCTTATCTCACACTGGCTTTGCGCCTCTATAAACCAGATAACACTTTCGAAACCGCAGGACTCGACGACCTCGCGCGTGAAATTGAAGACGCGTTCGTTGCACCTCCAGGCACCTTTGATGCCGTTGCGTCGCAAAAGTGGGTTGATCATGCCATGAAAACAATGGTGGCAGGTTATGCGCACTACGCCTACACGCTAGCTAGATGTTTGCTTATTATTTCTTCAAACGATCCTCGCATTGTAGAATGCTATGTGCGCACGGCCGCAGCTTTTTCGTCGCGATCTGCCGCGCAACATTTGCTACTTTCATTGCAACTCAAGCCTGAATTACGATGGAACCTCTCAAAAATAGCAGTTGTTGTCACACGCATTTACGCATTTGATGCAAAATGGGAGCTGTGCAGAGAGTGGTCGGACATTGCCGAAAAAAGCGGCGTAGAAGATCACATGCTCAAAGCAACGTTGCTAGAGGCAGAGGCCTTTGCAATGCTTATGGAAGGCAAAGATGTTCGCAAAGCTCAAACGTTTTTAGAAGCCGCAATTGACGTCTATGAAAGCGAAAAACGCGCCTCGCAAGAAGCCCAAATTATGCTTGCCTATGCACAGGCTATTCAAGGTAACCGCAAGCAAGCCGTCACACGAATTGAGCAATTTGACAACGATAGCCTCACAATTACAGGTCTTTACTTTACAATAAAAATTTACGATCGCGACAACAATCGCGATGGCGTAAAATTTTTGGTGGGGCGAGCATTTCAACGCACTCCCACAAACTTATTGGAACGAAAACTCTTAGAGGAAATTTTTCAAACCAACGGAATTGAAGCAAAAGGTATGTCAGTATCGCTGGCAAGCTAAGGTTGTACGTCGGCATTCGTTTTCCCATTGAGCAAGTAGCGTCCTGAGTTGCGAAATATTCACCAGACGACACAAAGTTGTACAACGTTCATCGAATCCCCCAAAAACAACAGCTCCTGAACTTTTCCTTTGAAGCAAAAGTTCATTAAAAAAAAGTAACAAAAAGTACGTTTTTGGCAAACGAATCGTACCAAGTTTCAGCAGATTTCGCTTCGATAGGATAGTATTTTCCATTGCATGGCCACAAAAAATCAACTTCTCTTTCACTGAAATCACGTTAAAATTGCACAGCAAAAGGAAGTCCACGATTGCATCATATTTCAATGCAATCAAGGATGGCACCACATTCCATGGTAGATCCCTTTGCAATGGCAAAGAAACGAGCACGGTCGTTTGTTCCCACTTTTCCTGACGCCTCGGCAATATTCAACGGAATAGACAATGCAGCACGCTTCAATTGGTTGGTCCCGAAGCTCAGTATCTCCCTTTCCAAGCTGGCCCTGGATCTTGACAGCCAAAGCAAGAAATTCAATTCCGCAGCGATAAACATCTCAGTTCTGAAAATTAAGCATCGTTGACCAATCGTCGAATATCCCCCCAGCAAAGGGCTCTATCGCAACTCTGCGAGAAGAAAAAGCCACACCTCAAATCCCGAATAGAATTCCTACACTTGTTCAAAAATCGGCCACTTCAACGAGC
>CAIZES010000207.1 GCA_903932045.1 uncultured Silvanigrella sp.
CACTCAGGCAGCAACAAGAACTGAAAACTTTGTGTATACAGTTTTGGACAAACATGCCTAATATGTTTGGCTGGTTACAGAAAGAAATAGGCCGATGTCGGTAAACTCACGCTAGACAGCCTAGTTTTTTGGCAATATTTAATTAAAAATGTAAGCACACGAAGCGAGCGTTATGTTGCTTTTGGCTTTAAGCAAGAGAGACTCGGACTACATCGACTCTATGAAGTGGTTGCTCCTATTACGCTGTACTCGGGCCCAATCATACACCCTACAACCGGCAATAATCTCATTAGAGTCACAATCCAATTGGCAAATCGAAATTCTTTTCAAAATGCTTTAACGCTACGAACGGCTCTGAAGCGACTTATGTCTACTAGTCGGGCGAAACACGCTAGAAAAGGGATAAGTGAATTGCCATAAATGCACAAAGCCAGTGCTTTGGCCGACCGTGGAATGTTGAGACTGCGAAAAAGATCAGGATCGCCGGAACGCGCGACCGCGTTTCTCACTCGGATGTCATACGTCCGCTTTGTCATGTGTCCCTCGCTGTTTTGTTCATGATGGGGCTATGATAGCATGGCTAATGGATTTACGGTGGGTGAAATCCAATTTCTGTTGGCGGGCAGCAAGGACTTCTTGCATGGATTGCTACGTCAAAATAGTGCGACCACATTCCACTTTATCGTCAGGAGTCGATGTTTGAACGCGCCGGCATTGATATGTCGAGAGCAACACTTGCAAGCTCGTTGGTGAGATAAATCGCGGCCTCGGCCATGCGCCTTGCACCGCGCGATGGGCAAAATCCACGTCCCTTGCAAGAAAATGCAACCAACTTTTCGTGCTCGCACCCTTCGCAATAAATGTGAGCAAAGCCATAGGCCAGAATGCCGCAACGTAAATAATTCTCAAACTCGTCTTCAATGTATTTGGGTATGGCACGGGAGACTCTTTGTTGAGCTTACTTTGTTGAGCTTACTCTGCGAGTTTTTTGGACACGTCGCCGAAATCGAGAACTTCGATAGCAGCCAATTTGTACTTACGAGAAATCTCAGATGAGAGAAACTTTTGGTCAATTTCTACTTTAAGTCGTTTTTTTTCGAGTGGGTCGAGAGAGGACCATTTGAGTTCAGAAATCACGACCGACTTCATTGTTTCATCGGCAAAACGGACGCAGTCGAACTCCACGAGAGAACCTTCCCAGTATGACGAGCAATCTGAAAACAGTTGTTGAAAGGAGTCCTCTAACAGTTTAGATGCATGATCGTTAAGCAGGCGCAAACGCTTTTCGGCTGAATAGTGATTCCACCGCGACTGATGCGGCGAGAATACCTCATACCAAAATCTCATACACGGATCTTGAATTTGATAGAGAGTTCGCTTTGATGAACGAACCGATTCGCCAAATGGTAACCTCCGACGAATAAGCGATGTTTGCATGAGTAGTTGTAGCGTTTTCGAAAGACTCGTTTGTGGCAAGCCCATGCGCGATGCTATTTCTGATGGACGCTGCGCACCTCGGCCAATGGCCTCCAAGAGAGATCGCGCGTTAATTCCTTCAATGGCTTCATCTCGCAGCAATCGATCGGGTTCTTCGGAAAGCAAAGCTTGGTCGCCAAAATAAAGTTTTTCAGCAGCCTCCAATGGGTTTGGACAATCTCGCAAAAAATTCCAGTAACGCGGAACGCCACCTACCATCGCAAACTTCACATAGCTTTCGCGCTCCGATGGCTTAAGCTTGAGTGCTTGGCAGAAATGCTTATAACTCATAGGCTTCAGGTGCAAAATTCGATCGGCTCTTCCATAAAGGGGGGCAGTTCCGTCGAGGAACATTCCGTGCATCATGTGTTGAGAAGAGCCCAGTAAAACAAGGCCGACATTTTTAGGCTTTGAGTGATCGAGCCAACGTTGCAGCCGAGAAGGCAACGTTGAGTCTGAATTTACCAGATAAGGAAATTCATCGATGACAACTGTGACTTTCTCACGCACCAGAGCAATAGCTCCAAGAAGCTCATCCCACGTTTGCGGTTGAGCAATACCTGAAGGCAAAACACGGGAGAGATCCTGATTGATTTGAGTAATCTGCATATTTGTTGCAGCCTCTATAGCCTGGCTGTACACGATCTTTCCTGTTTTTGCCCATTCGCGAACCAGAGCGGTTTTCCCAACACGCCGCCTTCCAAAAATAACAACAAAGTCGCAATGCTGCCCATGCTTTTTAAGTAAAGACAACTCGTCAGTTCTATTCACAAAAGCCATAAACCCTCCGAACGAGCTAATAACTATCCACAGCAAGGATAATCCTCAAGAGGCATCATTTCAAGGGTGCATACTTCGTCGCGCTCAACATTGGGTGATTGATTCCGAGGATGACTGAAGATCCGGATCATTCCCTCCGCCGCCAGCTAGGCTCTCGTGGAGCAAGGCAACGAGATTTATCGCTCAGAACATGGAGCAGAGGTTGATCTCATCATTGAATTTCCCGCAGGCGAAACCCTTGCAGTGGAAATAAAAAGCTCCATTAACCCGGTTGCCGCTGATTTTCGAAGTGGATTGGAAA
>CAIZES010000208.1 GCA_903932045.1 uncultured Silvanigrella sp.
CCCCATGTCAAGCCTGTTTTGGATAAGACAGCCGTGCAGGCTACCCACAGATTATGGCGGGTATCCCAAAATGGATGGCTCATTTTCAAGCGCGGAAGTCAGGCATAGGTCTATTTTAAATAATCATTTGAGAATAGGTTCGCAAAACTCTCAAAGAAAAAGACAAGTATACCAATCAGATTATTTCTGAAACGAATGTTATAGGTTCGCATTGACAATCGTCACACGAACAAAACGAGCTGTTCGGACAGGTTCAAGCTCGTCCACCACACAGCGCTGCGCAAGTAGCGTTTTTAGCTCTTTGACAGCATCAAATCCATGCTCGTGTAGCGACCGGAATATCACATACCCCTCCCCTTGCGGAGCAAGAACATGCTGAATTGTTTTCGCGAGAACCTCAAATGATGAATCCAAAAAAAATCGACAGCGATTTTTAAATTCCGAGGGTGCAAGCGTGCCATGACCCGCTCGAAAAAAAGGAGGATTGCACAAAACAACATCGTAGCGACTTTCAAATTCGTCACAAAGAAGGTCCTGATAGTTCTTGAGATGAAAATGAAATGCTGCTAGAGGCGGCTGGACAAGTGAACGGTTGTGATCGAAATGAGGAACATATTGCTGCTGTACCTCAACAAAATCTATAAATTCGATGCGTCGTTCAAAAAAATGAAACTCAAAACCCAAAACACCGCAACCCGAGCAAAGATCGAGAACGCGCAAAGGACGAAACAAATTCCTTTGCTGAAATTCCATGCCCAAACGAAAAGCCATTTCCACAGAATCCATGGAAAAACGATATTCCGATGGCTGAGAATACTGATATGTAAATGGTTTAGTGGAAACATCAAATTTCACAAACAACACTCATTCAAACAAAAAGAGAGATTACTTCATAAGAGAAGCAGCGCCAATGACCGACTTCAAATCGTCGTCGGTGAAACGAATACCCGCACCAAAAAAACCGAACGGCCCAGGCTTACGCCCCACACCGTCGATACCACCCGTAAGATAAAGATTTGGGGTAAAATGGAAATTGCCATACGCTTTCACCCGAGCATCTCCAGAAGCATCGTCTCGCCTCTGATTTGTAAAGGCGTCGCTGAGGTGGAATGCTTCCACAGAAGCCGTTATTTTATCGTCAAAGAAATAGGCATCAGCCGCTACGCCAGGATAACTTTCAAAAAGACCAAACCTCAAGCCCACGGGCGACCAGCGCTTTGCAACCTGCACATTAAAACGAAGACCCGGCCGATCTTCAGGAGTTTCCTTAATTTCCCTCACAACCGTTGAACCATCCGCCGCAGTGGATGTATTGGTGGTGGTGGTTGAAACAGAGCGAGCACCCAAATTATCACTCACACCAAGCATGTAATATTGATCGGGGCGAGTGCGCAAACGCAAATTGAAGTGGTTTCCCATTGTAGCAATACGATCGTTGGCAGCCAAAGAGCGATATTCACCTTTATAGTCGATCTCAACTTGCAAACGACGTGCCGGCGCTAGAAGCTCCTGAACACCTTTCAATGCCTGTCTAATATCGTTTGCTGTATCGTCGCGGCTCACAATTTGCCCCAGAGTGCCTTCACCGCGATCCACTTTTTCCACAATGCGCTGGACCTTCTCCATGGACGCATTAATCTTTTGCGACGTAGATTCTAAAGAATCAATAATACGATCCAGTTTATTTTGATTTTTGCCACTCACAACTTTCTTAAGTTCTGAGGTAAATATTTGAACATCCTTGGCCGCCTGATTTGCCGCTTGAATTGTTTCTTCAATGCTTGCAGAATTATTTTCCAACAGTTCCGCAAACCGAGTGGACGTATCACGGAGTGCTTCAATGGACTTTGCAATATTGTAACGCTGCGAAGACATGATTTCGCGAGCATCGCCCGTTAGTTTTTCAACATTGTGAAGAATATTTTGAAGAGACGACTGACCATCTGCACTACCAAACACAACGGCAAGACTTCTGCTCACTGTTTGCAAATCACGCGCAATGCTTCCAACCAAACTCATCAAAGAATTGAAGTCGCTTGCTTCAGTACGCTTAGGTATGAGCGAGCCATCTTTCATTATTTTTGAACTGTAGTTATTACGCACAAGCTCTATGAAAACATCGCCCAAAATACCACGCGAACGCAATTCTAAAAACGAACCTTCGGGAATTTCAATGTCCGACCGAATGCTAAAATTCACGCGCGCCCCGGTGGGCAAAACATCAATCGATGTGACCTCGCCAACTTGAACACCGCTCACACGCACCTGTGTGCGCACACCAACTCCACCAACATTTTCGAGCTGAGTGTAGTACTCCAATTTTCGTGAGCCGAAGGGGCCACCCTCAAGCACAACAAGCATTGTTGCAAAAACAATCACGCCAGCAACGGTAAACAGACCAACTTTGAGCTCAGTCGAAATTGCCATAGCACTCTTCCCAATCATCTCTTTGAACACGGACAAACCATGTCAGCTTTAGCTTCGGTTAAAAGAGAAAAAACCAAAGCACCAAGTGTTGATGTGTCAAAAAAACAACATCAACCTGTTGTGAGAGGCCCTTGGCGATCTCCGGTTAAAAACTGACGCACCAAAGGATCGGAACTATTTTTAAACTCCTGCGGTGAACCTTGCATATAAACTTTTCCTTTTACCAAAAGAACAATATGATCGGGAACCTCAAGAATAGATCCCACATCATGACTCACAACAATGGACGACAACCCCGGAATTCGTTTTTGAGTCGCAACAATGAGCCCATCAATGAGTTCCGAAACCAGAGGATCCATACTTGTGGTAGGCTCATCGTACAAAACAAGCTTGGGACGTAACGCTAAGGCCCGAG
>CAIZES010000209.1 GCA_903932045.1 uncultured Silvanigrella sp.
GAGAACATTGTTCCAGGATGAGGGGACAACTCTTCATTAAACGAAAAGGGTTCCGTGGTCAGGGTTCCGGGCACGGGCATGCAATAGTGCAGCTAACTGTTTATTTTGAGTCGCCTAATTGCACGATTGCATGTCTGACCCGAATGGCGCTAGTTTAAGGGGTTTTTGCACAGGGTCTGTCCCGATGTGGGACCTCTTTCATTTCATGCCGAGGTGAAGTCAAGAGCTGGTAACTTTTAGGTCGTCGCTTTATACAGCGAGGTTCACTCCGCCCTGGGCGTTGCCTTATCGGTGTGTTGGTCATCGCATCATACAAGTCGCTGACTAGTCTAAAACGTTCCGCCTGGCTTACATTTGCCTGGTTCAAATGGGGCTCCCAGCTACGAAGTGCTTGTAAGCTCCCTTTGAAGCTCACAACGCTAACGTCAATGTTCGCTTCTTCTGCGGCCTCGTACATAAGGCGACGGACGCAGTTGTATGCAATGAAATGCATGAGAATTTCTTTTCGAATCATCTCCGGAGTTTGGCACCGAAGAATGTCCATGCCCATTGTTGTTTTGATATCACGGAAAATAAGCTCAACATTCCACCGTTTGAAGTAGAGTTCGGCCAGTTCCGCCGCCGGATATTTTACTGGATCAAGCAGGGTGGTGATTATGTGAAATCCTGTAGTTCTGAATCCTGGAATATTTACCTTAACCTTGACCTGCCTCAAGACCAGTTTTTTCGGAAGGTTTTCCCATTCTTCCCTTGAATACGCCATCTTAGCAGAATAGGCTGGACGTTGCCATGTAATTAACAGATCGTCAGGTCCAAGTATTTTGAGGCAGTCTGTTGCGGTGCCCGGTGCTCTCCGAGCAAGGGTTACGACACTGTCAACACCACGCTTTTCCAGGTCTGCAATGTCGAAATAGTTGCAAAACCCTTTGTCTCCGAGGAAGATGTCTCCTTCCTTGAAGGTATCCCGTTGTTGGCGAAACAGTGGCAGTTCGCTGCTCTTTTTGTTGCCAATGGCGTAACTGAGCAGTGCACCGCTTTTCAATGAAAAACAGGCACAGATTCGGGCCGTAGGAAATCCGCATCCCGGCTTCTGGGATGATATTTGTGGCCAAACTACTTGATTCTCCTGCGTATCCGGCATGCTGACGCCTGTCCCATCAGCAACTACAACACGCCGATTGTTTAGCATGCCGCTTTCCGGCATGAGTTCAAGTCGTTTAGCTGTGTGTACAAGAATGTCAGAGAGCATCTTTTCATCCAGCTTCTTGCGAGCGGTGCAATACGAGGCGGTCGACGAAGAAGGGACCTTAATCCCCTTGATGGAGGCATAGGCTTGAAGCTTGCGGATCACCTCCATGCAGCCACCGTCGGAATCAAGCACCTGGCTGAAGAAAGCCCAGAAGGTGTTCTCCTTAGAAAAAATCCTTATGCGGCTCATGGCCCCTGACGACTCCTGCTTGAGCAGTGCACGGGGGATGAATTTTTCGAAGACCTCGCCAATTTGCTTGAAAGACTTCTTTCGCAAAATAGCAATATTATCGATGAATTTCTGTTTCTCAGAACGGGGCTTTCGACGCAGAGTTTTCAGAAGAATGCCGGGCAATAATGGGGTCGTATATGTCTTATTTCGCATAAGGCACTATACCATATTTGCTGTAAATTTAATTCTTAATTTTTCATTAATATGATATTTTTCCGTACATCAGGAGCTTAAACTAGCGCCATTCAAGCCTGACCCCATAACCCAATGACAAAGACCTTACAGCAGAATCAACAACAAAATCAACAATAATAATCATCAAAACCAAATTCAAAACACAAAAATCGATTCTCAGAAGCCCTCAAAAACAACTGCAATTCCCACAGAATTCGAAGCACCACTTTCAAACTGGCCCTTGCCCATTGAGCACAAAACAGGATGGATGAAGCCCGACATCAAAACTATTCATGCACGAATTGAGGCCACAAACCGACAACCCAAATTTGCCGACCCCATTTCTTTAAAAATACTTCGCAACAATCCCATGGCCCTCTTACGCCAACTTGGAGGCGAATCACTGTTACAGAGCATGAACGGTACCAACGAAGAAAAAGATCCCATTCAAAAAATATCGGAGCAAATTGCAAAGCGACTGGGTGAAGACAAATTCATTGTCACGCCACAAGATCTCGATTGGATGGACCTAGAAAAACTAGCCAACGTCTTGCAAAGCAAAACGGCCTTACCGGAGCTTGCCTTAGGCGACTGGACAAAAGCTATTAACGATCCTGAAAAAGCCAAAACTTTCGAAAACTATTTTCAAGGCGACTTCCAGCGTGTGCGCTCAGCTATCAATGCCTTCACTCAACAGCACCACGATGCCGAAACCATTCCATTTCAGGAACTTTTGCCAAACAACGTGAAGGCTCTTTACGGAAAATACTCTCATCTTCGCGGACGCAACTGTTTTGGCACAGCCTTGGAATTTGCAACTCCTCGCAACACACTGGACAAGCTTATCAACATTGAAACAGAAGAAGGCCACTACCGCACCATGATCAACAGTGACGAGTTTGCACGAGCCCTTTGGCTTGGATACAACGAACTCACCACAGAGGAAATCTTGATGGGACTCAATTGGGGAGACGTTGTTGTTTTTTACGACGCTTCTGGCTCCTACTCTTGGCAATCACTGAGACATGCTGTTGTGCATTTGGGCGGCGATATTTATTTCCACAAACAAAGCAAATCGGCAGCATCGCCTATAGAATTAGTGCAGTGGGACTCGCTTGTTTCGCTCTGGTCGCGAATCACGCCCGCACTCGATTACAAAGTGTATCGAAGACTCCCACTTGGAACTGGAAGCGGATCCTTTCAAAAACCCACTCGAGCTGTGGAAAAGCTCACTTGGACAAGGTAAGAGTAAGCTCCCTAACGTCGGACGATGCCGAAACGCACCGTCAATTCACGACACAGCCCGGAAAGATGAAAGTTGCCCATGGAAACCAAATCGAGACAACCTTCGCCCCCTTCGCTCAGCACTCACTCCCGCAAGCGCATGTTTGTAAACCGCAGCGGCCTTGCCGAAAAAGTGGATCGCGACAGCATTTGCAAACACGCCGACCTTTGTGGCTCTTGCCCACTTATAGATGTTCCTTACAACCAGCAGCTCTCCGGCAAATCAGACGATTTGCGAAAAATGGCCGATGATGCCGGATTTAGCAACGTGATAGTGCGTGATTGTGCACCTTCACCCGACACCCTTGGATACCGTCGCACAGTAAAACTCGCAGTGGACTCCTTTACCGACATGAACGATCGCGTGCGTGTTTCCATTGGGTTATATAAACCCACAACTCATAAAGTGATTGATGTTGGACGCTGCCCTATTCACTCCGACCGCGTTAACGAACTCTTGGCCTTTTTGCGCGGCGAAATTTGGCGCGACGGACTTACAACATATAACGAACGCTCTCGCAGAGGGCTGCTGCGTTACGTCATTGTCAAAAACTCATTCGCCACCAATCAAATTCTTCTCACCTTGGTGGTTACGGAAAACGATCCCAAACTGAAAGCTTTCGCCCGAAAACTTTGCGAAAAATTTTCATACCTAAACGGTGTCACACTCCATATTAATAATAAAACAGGCAACGCTATTTTTTCGTCGGACATTGACCCCGAAACAGATGCCACCGAAAACAATATTCTAATTGCAGGACTAGACACTCTTAACGAGCGTATTTGTGACCTAAAAATTCGTTATTCCGCCACAAGCTTTATGCAGGTCAATCCTCCTGTGGCCGAAAAAATTTATTACCGTATTGCCGATTTAGCTTCACTCAGAAGCACCGATACTGTTGTCGATGTGTACTGCGGTGTGGGCTCCATTGGCCTGAATTTGGCTCGCCAAGCCGGGCGCGTTATTGCCATCGAAGAAACTCCGTCCAGCGTATCCGATGCCAAATGGAACGCGGAACAAAACAATTTACACAACATCGAATTTTTTGAGGGCCGCGCGGAAGATCTTCTGCCTCGTTTGGTTTCACAAAAACAAATTACCAAAACCGATATTATCACGCTCAATCCTTCCCGCAGGGGTTGTCAGCCTGCTGTTATTGAAGCCATCACAACCTTGCAACCCAGAGCAATTATTTACATGAGCTGTTCCGCGCGCTCTCTTATGCGAGATCTCAAACATTTCGAAAAACTGGGATACCGGACAGTTTCATTCGAGCCCTTTGACATGTTCCCACGAACACCGCACTACGAAGTGCTGGCTCACCTTGTTCCCAATAACGCACCATGAACATAAGGCGACTCTGGATTCCCAC
>CAIZES010000210.1 GCA_903932045.1 uncultured Silvanigrella sp.
AGACTCCGAGGGTTCGGGCAAGGGTGAAAAAGACGAAAATAATTTGGATGTGCTTATGAAAATTGATGTGCTTTCGGTGGAGGTGGGTCATGCGCTTGTGCGTTTGATTGATCCTTCGGAAGACGGTGATGTGCTGCAGCGCATTCAAGCCATACGGAAGCAATTTGCTCAAGACCTTGGAATTGTGGTTCCAAAAATTGAGCTTCGCGATAATTTGCAGCTCAATCCAGGCCAGTATGTGGTGCAATTAAAGGGTAATAAGGTGGCCACAGGAAACCTTATGGTGGACTACTTTATGGCCATGGATCCTGGTACTGTGGAGTTTCCATTGGAAACAGGGGACGCCACAACCGATCCTGTTTACGGTTTGAACGCTCTTTGGATTCATAAGCGCGAGCGCGACGAAGCCTCTTTCCGGGGTTATACTGTGGTTGACTGTTCCATGATTTTGGCAACCCATATTACCAAAGTTGTGCGCGAACATGCTGCAGAACTTTTAACGCGGCAAGAGGTTCAATATTTGGTTGATAAACTTCGCGAAACAAATCCCAAAGTGGTGGAAGAAGTTTTAGGCCCAAACAAGCTCACTCTTGGAGATATTTTGAAGGTGCTCCAGCATTTGTTGCGTGAAGATATTTCTATTCGCGACATGCTTAGTATTTTTGAAACACTTGCGGACTATATCCCGCACACAAAAGCTGCCGAGCAGCTTGGCGAGTTGTGTCGGAAGAGCTTGGGGCGTTCCATTGTATACAAATATTTAAATCCCCACGAGGAGCTAGTGGTTGTTGCGCTCAATAGAGAAATTGAGGATGTTTTGGCAGGCGCTCTTCAGCCAAACGACACTGGGGCTATATTGAGGCTAGAAGCCCGATTGGCTCAAGAGCTTTACAACAAAATTATGAACAGTTTGCAACGTTTTGAAACGGAAGGAACCCAGCCTGTGATTTTGGTGTCGAGTCGGCTTCGCAGTGCTTTTTACAAAACCTTTTCGAGGTGGGTGCCGCAGCTTGCGGTTGTAGCCACCGACGAAGTACCATCGTCAGTAAACGTTCGAACTCTTGAACTCATTGCCTAAAAGAGTATATGTTTTTTGCTTAGCATTACTTTTTTACTTAACTTTACCATTTAAGAAAAAACGGAAGTGAAAAATGGATTTTATTCAAATTGTAAGAAAAATTGCACGAGAAAATAGACATGTTCAAACTGTTAGAAACGCCATGAAAAAGCCTGATAGAATCACGGTTGTGGCGCATCGGGGTGGCCCTGGTATGGGCTCGCATGAGAACACAATGAAAGCTTTTGAGAAGGCTATTGAATGCGGCGCCGATATGATTGAAACCGACATCCGTCGTACACAGGATGGTGTTATTGTGTGTCATCATGATCGCGGTATCAATGGAAAAAACCTGTCGGACTTAACTTTTACCGAGGCTAACAGACTTGCGCGAGCGAAAGGGTACGATATTCCTTTGCTTCGTAATTTGCTTTCTTTGGCACAAGGAAAAATTCAACTTGATATCGAACTGAAAGAGGTTGGGTACGAGCTGGATGTGGTGGATCAGTTGCGTGATGTTTTGAAGCACGAGGACTTTGTGATGAAGTCATTCAACGATTCTTCCGTTTTTGCAATTAAAGAGATTGATCCTCGAATCACAACTGGTCTTCTTGTTGAAAAAAGTCCGTTCGGTAGCACTCCACTGGATGCTGCTGCGCAGCTTTCGTACGAAGCCCGTCTGGCTCTTACAAAGGCCGACTTTTTGGGGCCAGAGTCTTCTCTTGTGAATCGAGCTCTTGTTGCGCGTATGCGATTTTTGGGCAAAAAGATTTTTGTTTGGACGCCAAACTCCGATGCGGAAATTGAAAGTATGATTGCTTTGGGTGTTGATGCCATCATTACCGATAAACCTAATAGGGCAATTGAATTATTAGGACGCTGACGCGCTAAATAATTGAACCCATGGGCTGGCGTAGCAAAGTTCTGTTTTTCACTTCGTTTCGAAGTTCATCCATGAATTCCGCCTTGCCTATCACTTTTTGATCTTGCGTGCCGTAGCGCCTTACTGTGACCGTATTTTCTGATGCTTCCTTTTCGCCTATAATAAGCATAATTGGCGTTTTCTTTACGGTATTATTTCTAATTTTTTTGTTGAAGCTGTTCGAGGAATCGTCAATTTCAACTCGGAATTGTTCTTTGTTGAGTTGCGATGCCAACTCTTGAGCATATGGCAAGCAAGAATCTTTAACAGGCAACAAACAAACTTGTACGGGCGAACACCAAGTGGGGAATGCGCCTCCGTAGTATTCAATTAAGAAGCTAATAAAGCGCTCGTGTGTGGAAAGAGGTGCGCGGTGAATAATCACTGGGCGAGACTCCGTTCCGGCTTCGTCTGTGTACGTTAAATTAAAGTTTTCAGGGGCCAAAAAGTCTACCTGAATTGTTGATACGGTTTCTTCCCGGCCCATCAGGTTTTTGAATTGGATGTCAATTTTGGGTCCGTAGAACGCTGCTTCGCCTTCGCCAACGTAGTATTTAATTCCCATTGTATCCAGTGTATTGCGCAAGAACTCTTCTGCCTTTTCCCACATGTCGTCGGAACCACGGAATTTGTCGCGATTTCCATTGCCACGAATAGACAAACGGAAAACGTAATCTTTGAGTCCAAAAACGTCGTACAATTCTCGATACATTTTCATGAGGCTGGAAATTTCGGTTCCGAGTTGATCCAGTCGGCAGTAAATATGCGCATCATTCATGGCCAAGCCACGAACGCGCAATAGGCCAGAGAGTTCACCCGATTGTTCAAAACGATAACATTGTCCATACTCTGCCAAACGAAGTGGAAGTTCGCGGTAGCTGCGTTTGCGTGCACCATAAATCATGTGATGATGCGGGCAATTCATGGGCTTTAAATAATATTCTTCTTTGGTGCCGTCGCTGCCACAAACACAAATTGGCGGAAACATAGAATCTTTGTATGCAGGCAAATGCTGCGAACGGTAATACAAATCTGACTTTGTGATGTGCGGAGTTGCTACGCGCTGGTATCCGTATTCAAATTCTTTTTCTTTCGCGAAGTTTTCAATTTCGTCGCGAATGACAGTTCCTTTCGGCATCCAAAGAATAAGGCCTTTTCCAACTGTTTCGTCGATGTGGAACAAATCAAGTTCGCGACCCAGCTTTTTGTGATCAAATTCTTCCGCCAGGGCTCGGCGTTTGATGAAAGAATCGAGTTCTTCTTTTTTTTCGAATGCGAGTGCATAGATGCGTGTGAGCATCGGGCGTTTTTCGTCGCCCAGCCAGTAGGCGCCAGCAACACGATCCAGCTTGAACGCAGCAGAAAGCAATTCTTTGGTGTTGGCAACGTGGGGCCCTTCACAAAGATCTAGGAACTTGCCATTTTCGTAAAATGAAAAAGACGAAATTCCCCGTTCACTCAAGTTTCGCACGTTTTCTTCTTTGTAGCTTTCTGCACCCAACGTGAGAAGCTTCGAAAGAGCTCCTTCCAGATTGGTTTCGGTGCGAACAAATTCCTGCTGTTCCGCTAAAATTTGTCGCATCTTTTTTTCGATGCGTGGAAAGTCTTCCAGAGCCAAGGGTTTGTCGCCGAAGTCGAAGTCGTAGTAGAACCCCGTTTCGGTTGGAGGACCAAACCCAAGTTTTGCATTTGGAAACTCAGCCTTTACGGCCTGAGCCATGATGTGGGCAAATGAATGGCGAACACGATAGAGACGTGGGTTCTGAGTTTCTTCCATGGGATGAGTCCTTGGTTGTAGGGAGAACAGCGTGACCATCCCTCCAGTGAAACCGGGGCGGGCTTCGCTGTCAATAGGCTTGCTGAAATACGATGTCTAGGAAACTCTGGGCAGCGGTTCGGGGGAATCCTCTGGTTGTTCTCGAATGGCGCTCGCGGAGGATTTTTGCGAAGCTCGCAAAGGGATGATGTTTTGAGGTTGAGTAAATTCACCCAGCGGAATGCCGCTCTCAGCCAAAACGGAGAGAATCATTTCTGCTGTCATGCGGGAAATTCCTGCAATTGCCTCTGCCTGATCGTGGAAAATTTCGTGACCAACGCTCCACACAAGCTCCAGATGCTCTCGGTTGTCGAAAATAAATTCGTCGGGGGAAAGAATAGGATAACCAACGCGGTTAGAACGTGGACGAGCTAACTTAAATCCTCCCGCTAAAAAAACACGGTATGTGAGCTGCGAACAGTAAAATGATTTATCGTTAAATAGGAACGCAAAGTTGTAATTCTTTCCAATTTGTTCCTTACCAAAGGCCAAAGCTTTTTTTGTGTCCCAATCTCCAATCGGTCGATATATTGCTACGCGGGTGTAGCGGCGCATGTATTTGGGAAGACTCGTTTCCACCACGCCGGCGTTATCAAGCGCTTCCAACACTTTTCCATCGCCCAGGTAAACTCCCACATGCGTCCAGCGCGAGCCCAGCCATTCAATAAAATTCGTTGTTGCAGCGGCCTCGTTGCGAGCGGCAATAATGTCTCCGGCTTTAAGGGTTCTGCGAGCCGACTGAATATCGGCCGATCGCATAAAAGTTTTTCCGGCTGTGACGTAGCGGTATGCGTTGGCAATCTGGGCAGTCCAGAACGGTTCCAGCAGGCTGTAAAAGAATAGCGTTGCCCCACGATAAGCTGCGAAATGAAGAAGCGACCTTACCAGATGCGGGGGATTCGTGTGAGTTTCGGAAATATCGGTAGCCCCAATGCTTTGTTGCCTCTGTTGAACTTCGCGAGACAGTTTTTTCATTGCCACTTGAGCGCGACGAAGGCTAGTGTTGTAGAATTGTTCGGTTTTTTTGAACTCACTCGGATGTCGTGGCATACCGTTCTCCCAAAAATGCTATCGACATCTTTTGTGCAAAACTTAACACCATGGATAAATTCGAACAGAATGAAACGGACTTAGCTATGTCGTATTCGACATTTTACAGGTGGTGCACTTCTTTAGGACTCGGTAAACATAAGCAGAAG
>CAIZES010000211.1 GCA_903932045.1 uncultured Silvanigrella sp.
GGGTTCAAAATTGTTGTTTCCACCCACTAAAGACACAAGATGACTAAGCTGCTGTTGAATACCAACAACAAAATTCGTTGGTTTAACGAGTCTCCCATTAAATTCAAATTCGGTAGGAGGTTTGGTAGGAAATCTTCCATCGCCCACCATCACACGATCAATCAGTTCATCAAAGGAGACAGAGCTCCACGTTCTTTTTTGCGCAGCAACATCGTTCACAAAACGAAAAAGAGCCGATTGAATGTTAGCAAAGAAATGTCTTTTGGATATTTTGTCGGAGAACTTAAACGACCACACACTCTCGGGAACCAAACCATAATTCAATATCAAATGAATTCCGTCGTGAATTCCAAAATTCTCGGGACGACTCTCGGCACCGGGAGGATACAAAACCCATCCGGTTTCATCAATTCTGAGGTTATTCACAACGCTCAAAAATTCAGACTCAGTGCTGGGCAGCGTTTTTACCGTTTGAAAAAGAAATTCCGCAATTCGGTAAAAGCCAAGGGCTTCTTCGCTAAAATCGAGATGAATATTTTTCTGAATCAACAACGATTCCACAAAAGCAATGGTTGCGTAGGACCAACACAAACCAATTCTACCTTGGTCTTTGATTTCTGTTTGCGGAATATCCACCGATTCGGCAGCGGAGTTTGAAAGTTGAAACGACTCACGCTGGGAACACGCAATTGTGAGTATTGAAGGCAACACAACAAAACCCAAGCCTCTTGCCATGTCCACCCCCCCCTACAACCCTGAATTCGTTCCAGAATTCGTTCCAGAATTCATTCAAGTATTCATTCCAGAATTCAATTCATCAGCCGTTGTTGAAACCATATTGAACACCTGCAATAACTCAGCTCCAATACTGATAGCAACTTCTTGAGGCGATTTTCCTCCAACAGGCACTCCCACCGGACAACGAATTTTGGAAATTTGGGCCTCACTCGCTCCCGCTGCCATCAGTTTCTCAGCAAAAGCCAACGATTTTCGCCGACTCCCAATAACCCCCACATATTTGGTGGGCAGGGGCAACACTTTTTCGAGAATTTGATAGTCCAGCTCGTGGGTCCAGGTGAGTATCACAACAAAAGTTGAATTCGCATCCCACGTAGCGTTCTTGAGGAAAACATCCCAATCTTCTGAATGCTTCTGTGTAGACAACGGCAACGCAGCGGCACCAATCCACTCGGAACGCGGATCAATGGCATGAACCTCAAAAGGCGTTGCATCTAATACGCGACACAGTGCTTGCCCCACATGCCCAACTCCAAAAACAAAAACCCGCGGCATTTGATTAATCACTTCAAACAAAACCTCAACCGTTCCACCACACGCATGCCCATGTTCGGGAGTTAGCGCAAGACGCATCACATGCTGCCCACCCTCGCGCAAAACACGAACGGCCTCCGCTATTGCATTTTTTTCAAGCCCACCACCACCAATGGTTCCATAAAATGAGCCTTCTTCCAAAACAATCATTTTTGCCCCGACTTCACGAGGCACAGAGCCAATAACCTTTGCAATAGTAAGCACTACAAAACGTTTTCCAGAGCGCTTGAGTTCGGCTGATTTTTCAATCCAATCCCACATTCCAAACCTCACTCACAACACGATAGCAACGACTTTAAGAATTCCTCAAAAAGATTGGCCGCAACCGTTGCTCGGTATTCTGCAGTGGAACGAACGTCGGTTATGGGCCTCAAAGTCTGTTGAAATTTTTCGCGCAGTTGTTTAATACTATCGACAGAAAGATGAACTCCCAACAAATCATTTTCAATGGACACTGGTTTGAGAACCGTTGGCGCCAACGACGCAAACCCCAAAGAAACCTCACACACAACTTTGTTTTCTAAACGCACAGCAGCGGCCAAACTCAACTTAGAAATAGCGAGAGCCTTGCGCGGACCAACCTTTTTATAAAAATGCACAAATTTTTCTTTGCGTCGCGGAATCCTAACTCGCGTAATAATTTCGTCGGAAGCGGCGCAAGTTGTTTTGTATCCGGTGTGAAAATCTGAATAACGAACCCAACGTCGCCCACGCACTGACGCCAACTCAATTTCGCTATTGTATGAAATAAGGGCTGGCGGAGAATCGGCAGCAGGCGAGGCATTTCCAATATTGCCCCCCAAAGTTCCACGACTTTGAATGGCAACTGCACCCGTCCAACGCGCTGCCTGATGCAAATTTGGAAATTCGTTCGCAATGACTTCGTTGTTAACAATATCGCGATACGTTGATGTGGCACCAATAGTAACAAATTGTTCGTCAACATGAATACCGCGCAGTTCGCGAACTCGGTGCAGGCTCAAAAATTGATGTTGATGACAGTGCCCGGCATGAAGTTCAACCATTAAATCGGTGCCACCAGCAAATAATTTCCACTTGCTTGCCTTTTGTGCATAAAGCTCCAACACTTCGGCCAACGCTACTGGCGCATTCATTTGCAACTCAGAGCTGTGGAATGTCATAACAAACCCCCACCAATTTCTTCAGCAGCCATTTGTACTGCTTTCACAATTTTTACGTAACCGGTGCAACGACACAAATTTCCAGCCATGGCTTCTCGAATTTGCTCCTCGCTTGGTTGCGCATTGGTTTCAAGCAAATGAACAGCGGCCATAATCATGCCAGGAGTGCAAAATCCACATTGCGTTCCATTTTGAACAACAAAAGCATTTTGAAGCGCGGCAAGTTCCTTTCCGCCTTTCAGAGCTTCAATGGTACGAATTTTACGCCCTGAAACCTGCAACACTGGCACCAAACACGTATTCACAAGTTCATCGTCTATAAGCACCGAACACGCACCACATTCGCCTTCGCCGCAACCTTCTTTTGTACCAAAATGACCAAGTTCATCGCGCAAAACATCCAAAAGGCGGTCCATGGGATGCACACGCACACCAACCTGTTTTCCGTTGAGCGAAAAATTGATGGACACCAAATTGGAGTCTTTCTTTTTCGCCGACTTCGCTTTTGTTGCTGACTTCGCTTTTGTTGCTAGTTTGTCACTCTTTACTTTTTTCATCCTAGTGTCCACCCTGCGCATTCTTCATTGCCTGAAATATAACCTCGGGAGTTGCGGGAAGAATATCCACCGAAACACCAATTGCATTTTCAACCGCATTCAAAATGGCGGGGGCTGGCCCGTCGAGCGGCAACTCTCCAATGCCTTTTGCACCTCCCGGCCCCCACGGGCATGGCACTTCTTCAAACATCACTTTAATATTTGGAGTATCAATCGCCGTTGGAATGATATAATTTGACATTTGATTGTTAATCATTCGCCCGTCTTTGTATACGCAATTTTCGTACAAAGCGTAGCCAATTCCTTGAGTCACCCCACCCTCAATTTGGCCAGCAGCCAATACGGGATTCACAACCCGCCCAATTTCTTGCAACGCAACAAAGTCGGTAACTCGAGCTTCGTATGTTAACGTGTCAACTTCCACCTCGGAAACATAAACAGCCCAAGCAAATGTAGAGTACGCATCACCTTCGTAATTCACATCGTCCCAATGAATGTGAGCAGGCAATTGAAACTCTGCATATGTTTTTAGCTTACCAAATTGCTTTACGTATTTTGCAGCGGCAGTTTGAAATTCCTTTGTGGAATAGCCCGCACGAATATATTTCCCCTGCAAAAGAATTTGCTTCAATCCAATGGCAGCATCTTGCAAAAGCTTGCCAACAATCATGGTGCTACGCGATGCCACTGTGGGGCCACTGTTGGGAACAAATTTTGTATCGGGCTGGTCAATCACAACAAGAGAGGGATCAACACCCAGAGCATCGGCAACAATTTGCGTAAAGACTGTATTTTTTCCCTGTCCAATTTCTGTATTTGATGCCAATGCATGAATTTTTCCGTCTGCCCCAGCCTCAACAGCTGCAACAGAGGCCAGATAAGATTCACCCGAACCCGTAAAACCAGCACCATGCATAAATACCGAAAAACCAATGCCGCGTTTGATTTTTGATGTCGGATTTTTCCGTGCAAAACGTTCGCGTTTTTCGTGATAGTTTGCGGCCGCCAACGCCTTTTCAAGCAAAGCCTGCAAATTAACACAATCGCGAACAATTTGTCCGGTTGCAGTTGCATCTCCTGTTTTTATAAGATTCCGTTTCCGAAATTCGTCGGGAGCAAGACCTGCTGCGCGAGCCACCTTTTCCATGTGTCGCTCTACCGCAAACAACGATTGCGGAGCGCCAAATCCACGGAATGCGCCATGAGGCGGAGTATTTGTTGCAACAGCTCGGGTTTTCACACGCACGTTGGGACACAAATAGGGTCCGCTTGCGTGCAAGCCGCCGCGTGAAACCACAACCGGACTCAGCGTTGTGTAAGCGCCACCGTCCAATATGAATTCAATTTCCATTGCAAGAAGTTTACCGTCTTTATCAATCGCAGTTCTATGTTTTGTGCGCGAGGGATGACGCTTTGTTGTGGCAGCCATGTCTTCGCGACGATCGTAAATCATTTTTACAGGCTTTTTCGATTTCAATGCTAACAAAGCAACGTGCGCAGCCAACAGAGATGGATAATCTTCCTTGCCGCCAAACCCGCCTCCTGTTTCCAATTGCACCACTCGAATTTTTTCGGGAGGGAAACCAAAAACGCCAAGAAGTGCTTTGTGCACATAATACGGACACTGAAGTGATCCCCAAACGGTTACGCCTTCTTTTGCACTCGCAACGGCCAACATTCCGTTCGTCTCAATATACATTTGTTCTTGAGCGCCAGTCCGATAAACTCCCTCAACAATTTTCCAGGCTTTAGACCACACGGAGTCCACGTCGCCCTTTTGAATCACAAACTTCTTAAGATTGTTATCGGTCCCATAAATAACTTGTGAGGCATCCGCGGCTTCATCTAAATCCAACACAGCAGGCAAAGGTTCTTCATGAATGATAACGTTCGCCAAACCTTTTTGCAGCATTCCACGATCGGGATGAGCCAACAAAACCACAGCTTCTTCGGCATGCTGAAAATTGCCATCCACCAAACAGGGTTGGTCGTCTATGAGGCATGTGATGGCATTTTTACTTGGAATATCTTTAGCCGTTACAACCGTAAATTCCTTCCAGGGAATACCTTTTCCAAACTCCACAGCACGAACGCGACCTCTCGGAAGTTTAGTGCGAACTGTTCCCCCGAAAAGCTGATTGGGCACGTTCATGTCCGCTGCATAACACGATTTTCCACTGACTTTTGGCAAACCCTCAACACGATTCAAGGACGAGCCTATCGAAGACTTCTTAACTTCACCCACGTTCTGGCTCCTGCTGGCGTAATGGACACTGATTGTTCCGCTCTCATTGTTCCGCTCTTTTTGGAACATTCACAAAACTCTAATAGGACACTGTTTATTCTCTATAGCAAACGAGGTATCCTGTGTCACCCACTGGTTCGACGTTTGTGGTAAACTCAAATCGAAACAAAGATCCAAACGCGGGAGGTTTTATGTTTCCCTTTGCAACCCTTAAAAAACAATCACCCGAATATTTACGATTGTCCGTTACGGACAACTACAATTTTCGACCAATTTATTCAGTGGCTGAAAACAGCTCCGAGAATAAAATTCCCCGCATTCAAATGAGCCCAAAAGAATTTACGCGGCTTGTAAGGGCATTTGCAAAACTTGGGGTTCGCAAAGTGCGCATCATAGGCGGCGAACCCGGAGTGCGAAAAGATCTTTCCGAAATTGCGAATAGCATAGCTTCCGTACCTGGAATTGAAGAACTCACTGTCACTACCAACGGAACAGCTCTCCTCCCAACAGGATCGGAAAGCATTCCAAAGCACATTGAAACTTTGCGCGCTTCTGGAATTTCTCGCGCCAATATCAACCTCGATACCCTAAACGAAAAAATTTTTGAAGCCATTAACGGGCGCAATATGTTCTCGCAAGTATTGAACGCCATTGAGGCGTCAATAGCCGTTAAATTTCCTTTAAAAATAAATTCCGTTGTGATGAAAAACACAAACGATAACGAGCTCGACGCTTGGAAAGCATTTCTCAAAACTCACCCTGTCACCGTTCGATTTATTGAACTCACACCGGCACATGGAAATCGAAATCTTTATCAGCAACGCGGCTTCCCACTCAATTCGTGGCTGAACTCTCTTGAGCGCGAAGGGTGGATAGAAATACCAAAGTCCGAGTTGTCGGGGCCTGCCCGAGAATTTGCACATCCCAGTTTTGCCGGAAAAATAGGCTTTATTTTGCCAATCAGTCAGGAATTTTGTTCACTGTGCACCCGCATTCAAGCCACCAACATGGGATTTGTTCATACCTGCCCTTTCCAAAAAACAGGACATAATGTGCGTCATCTCTTGCAAAGTCACTTGCAAGAAAGTGAGCTCATTTCTGCTCTTTCCGAAATTATTGCGCAAAAAAACTCTACAGGAATTCCTCAACCGAGTTCATCTTTATTCACTCAAAATTTTTCGAAATTGGGAAACTAACATGCCACTCTACGAATACGCCCCCAACCTCTTGGAAGGAGAAACTCCAAGGGCATGTTGCTCTTTTGAGACGCTGCAACAACATTCAGAACCGCCACTCACTCATTGCCCCAACTGCAATCATGCCATTCACCGAGCCGTTTCAACCTTTGGAGTGAGCGGTTGTGACACAAGCAACCCATCTCACACAGGCAACGAAATTTCAAAAAACGCAC
This sequence comes from uncultured Silvanigrella sp., assembly GCA_903932045.1. GTDB lineage: Bacteria > Bdellovibrionota_B > Oligoflexia > Silvanigrellales > Silvanigrellaceae > CAIZES01. The sequence continues at coordinate 6,688 of CAIZES010000211.1, forward strand.
ATTCAATTCGCATGGGCAATAGTGCTGGCCACAACACAACCAACAACACAACCAACAGCACAATCAACACATCAAACACTGCAGCTGGCCGTGTCATCCAAAACGCCATGGGCCATGTGTGCCGAGCAGGATGCAAACACTAAGCGAGTCCCGCAGAAACACAATCTAGAGCCCAACGCGCTCACGGCCGTCTTATCTAAGACAGGCTTGACATGGGGCGAGCACTTCTAAGTCCACGCAGCACGCGGCACGCGGCACGCGGCACGCGGGCTCGTTGAAGTGGCCGATTTTTGAACAGGTGTAGAAATTCTATTCGGGATTTGAGGTGTGGCTTTTTCTTCTCGCAGAGTTGCGATAGAGCCCTTTGCTGGGGGATATTCGACGATTGGTCAACGATGCTTAATTTTCAGAACTGAGATGTTTATCGCTGCGGAATTGAATTTCTTGCTTTGGCTGTCAAGATCCAGGGCCAGCTTGGAAAGGAAGCCACCTCGTTGGGATATTGGAGATGGCGCCAGGCGCCACTCTACCCAAAAACCAAACATCTAAAAACACTTACAAATGAGATGAGACACCCCTGCCAACGCCCTGCCACGCCGTTGTCAATATCTTGACCTAATGAGTCAGAATGCGCACCAACATTGGGACACCCGCAATGCTAGGATAGACGCGGGTGATGTTCCCGATAAGTTCACAAAGGAGATGCCATGACCCCTCAGAAGCTCTCGCGCCGCGCTGTTTTTTCAGTATTTAGCTTCTCAACACTCACCTTGCCCATTCTCGTGACTTCGTGTCAAAAGCCCAAAGTCGATTCTAGTGTGAACGGTGCAGTTGCAGACACTCCATTTGCCAAATATTGCCAAAATAATGGATTCACAAAATGCTCATCTAAAGCCAATGATATTAAGGTTAATCAGCAACAATGGGAAATTGGTGTCGACATTTTTAAGGAACTCCTGAACTCACCAAGCCGTCTGAGTTTCACTCGTGACGAATTTAACTTACCTTCCATCCAAAGTATTTTTACAACCTTTGGAGCCTCAGGTTTGATGAGTTTTGTGCAACGCATTCCGTGGCAATCCATGGAAGCCCGTGCCGGCGTCGTTACGCTCACAAGCGAAAACCCATCACAATCTCTTGTTGTCAATGGATTGAAACTCATTGCCGCACAGCAAGTAACCCTCACACCGGGCACTGGTCGCTCGTTTGTTGTAACAGGTTTTAGCATATCGAATGCCGAAGGAAAAAACACAGAAACTGTAAAAATCATCGACCTCAAAGACACTGGGGTTATGCACATCACCACCAACAAACAGCGTATCACTCAGTTTCCAATTTCGTTCTTCACAATTGATGGACTGGTTCAAAAAGCCACACTCTCTGCTACCGGAGTGTTTAACACCATTATGAATGTTGCTCTCGACAGCCAGTTAGACTGGCGCAAAGACGCTAATATTTCTCTCACTCACGAAAACATTCAAAACCTCATGAAATCCTCAGATAATCTCGTGGTTGACACCAGTGTTTTTGGCAGCACACTCAACACTGTTGTGAGTAAGTCGAAATACGCAATCTTCGGTGGCTCAAAAACACAAGTTTTGTCACTTGGGCTGCAATCTCCTCTTGCATGCAAAATGACTTTTATCAATATTCCTATCATTGGAAAAATTGACATCAACCTCAACTTTGGTCTGGGATTCGGCATCGACCAAATCACTCGCCTACCATCCGGTGTTGCGCAGGCTCGCATTTACGGTATTACAACAAGCATGGGTGCAGTAGAAAACGCTCAAATTGAAGCCGACTCGATGAAAATCAAAGTTGGAAGTTTAACCATACCGCTCGATTTCAAGCAACAGGTTAGCGGCAACGGAATTCAGCTCAAAACAATTAACTGCGGCAGCTAAAAAAAAGGCTCACTGGGGAGAATGCTTCAATTCCAACGAGTTATCGGACGCCTTTTGAATTCAGAAATGCGCTGTATTTTTTGTCTGAGTTTTTGATGTGAACCAAGAGCCAGTTCTTAAGAAAACTCATAAGCTCCACCAGGTCAACATGCTTTCCATCACGCACCAACCCAACAAATTTTGAAACATCGCTCATCAAAGCCTGATGCTGGGTATGCTGCTTGGCTCCATCAGGAAATCCGTGTTTACACATGAGATCTTCTTCTGCAGAAAAGTGAAAACCAGCAAACTCTGCAAGGTCTGTGAGTGTCTTTTGCAAATCTCTTGCTTGAGCTCCGCGCTTCACCTTAGCGTGAAGCACATTGATGTAATCAATAAGTTTCTTGTGATGATCATCCATTTCATGAATGTTTACCGACAACGTATTGTCCCATCGAATAAAAACGTCTGAAGCCCCATCACCTTGCAACAAGTCAACCAGTTCGTTGCTTTCTTGAGAAAGCTGTTTTGCCACAAGCGCAGTGTCTTCTGCCGACTTGGTATTCTCCTGTGTGACGTTTTCAATTTGACGCAAACCAAGACTGAGCTGAGACACAGCCTCGGCTTGTTCGTGCGATGCCTTCGCTACTTCGGACATCAACGACGACATATCCACAGAACTCTTAGAGATCTCTTTCAATACCGATGAAACCTTATCCGTAGAGACAGTTGCGTGATTCATTTTCGCAACAATACCTTCAATAAGTTCTGTGGTTTCTTTGGCACTTTTCGCGCTACGTCCCGCTAGACTTCTCACTTCGTCGGCAACCACAGCAAAGCCTTTTCCGTGTTTGCCTGCGCGCGCAGCCTCTACGGCGGCATTCAATGCCAGCAGGTTTGTTTGAAAAGCAATTTCGTCAATCAACCGAACCACACTCACAATTTTTTGCCCTGCGCCTTGCATTTCTTGCATGGCAACAACCAAATTCTGAACATCGCTTTCGCCCCGTTCCGCCACGGTTTTCACTTGTGCAGCCAATTCATTTGCATTTCCAGATTTTTCTGAATTGCCTAGGGTTCGATTGGCAATATCGGCAACCGATGCCGAAATTTCTTCCACACTCGCAGCTGTAGTGGAAGCACCAGCAGAAAGTTTATCACTTGCAGAGAGAATTGTTTTCACATTCCCCAACATCCCACGCACCGCAACATCAATGCCCTGATTGAACTGCCGCATCTCTTGCAGACTCTCACGTTGCTCTTTTTTGAGAAGATTGAATTGATCGGACACAGTCATGACGTCCTGCGCTATTTTTGAGAATTCATCGTGTCCGCCATCCGCAAAGCGCGACACTGTTTCGCCGTTAGCCAAATTCCTGAGGAC
>CAIZES010000212.1 GCA_903932045.1 uncultured Silvanigrella sp.
GGTGAAGAATTTGTTTTATCGATATTTTGTTGACCAATCCACAAAACAAGGTCTGATGAAGCCTGCGCAAAGCGTTGCCATGGGGAAGTTTGCCACATTTGTTCCCAAAATTCGCAACAAGAATCATTGTAGGTGGTTTGATGGAGTGTGGTAGAATGAGATGTTGCGGCGCGCAAACATTCAGTCACGACGCGTGAACGTTGTGACTGGAGCCTAAGAGCAAGTTCCATATTTTTTAAAATGGGATTATGAGTGCCAGACCACGGATGGCCAAAGAGTTCTTGCATCGTCATGAAGGAATTTTGGAATGAAAACGGTGTTAGCAATCTTGGACGATACTGAAGCGAGACTTGGAAATTGAGAAGCCATGTTTTTTTTGTTTCTAATAGATTCCGCAAATCCGAGAACTCAGTTTCAGGATTGATAGAGGAACCATAACGCAAAAGTTCCCTTGAATTTTTGTGAAAATACTGAATGGCGTTTAAAATGATTTCAGAATTTTCGTCATTAAAATCGATATTTTTTGAGTGTTCGAAGGAGATGAGGTCAATAGGTTTATCGGCAGGGCCGCCGTCCGAATTAAAGAAATTTGAAAGCGGGTTCCACTCCTTCTCCTGAAGCCAAACTTTTGGAAGAGAAAAAGAAATACCGTTGAGAATATTAACGTCGGACTGTTGTGGAATTAGATTCTTTTTTTTCAGACTCGTTTTTCCGAATTTGTTGTTCCAAATGGGATACTTTTCAATCTGTTCCAGAAATGTTTCGGGATTTTGAATCTCGAAAGGAAATTTGGCAACATGAATGACAAAATGATCTGAATGTTCTTCAAGCCAAGGGCAACGGATTTTAGCTTGTTCCAGAGCTGTTTTGATGAAAATATCTTGCAACGTTTTGTGTTTCATACAAATTGCCTCCGAGGATCGACAAGATCAAGAAAACCTTGTCGTTCCTTTAAAAGTTCTGAAACGTTTTGGCCGGCGGCAACGCCGAGGAGGTCGGATGCGAGGGCACGTTTTTCCTCCATCATTTGTGCAACGCTTTCTTCAATGGTGCCCTCTCCGGTGAGTGTGTAAACGAAAACGGTATTCTTTTGGCCAATGCGGTGAATGCGATCGGTTGCTTGGTCTTCTACTGCGGGGTTCCACCATCTGTCGTAGTGAATAACGGTGTCGGCTTCCATCATATTGAGGCCTACGCCCCCGGCTTTTAGGCTTGCAATAAAAATGGGACATGGTTGTTCGGGATTTTCGCGCGAATCACGGCATGCCTGTTGAAAATTATCTACCATTTCCATGCGCTCGGAAACGGAAAGACCTCCGTGAAGAAATGGAATATTTGCCCACGTTTGTTCGTTAACAAGAGCAAGGGTGCGTTGAAGGAGGTGTGCTGTGGCGCGGTATTGAGTAAACACAAGCACTCCGTTTGCGCTTCCGCGACAATTTGCAAGAATTTCACAAAAGAGTTGGAGTTTACCGCTTCGCGACAGCAAACTTTGGAGTTCACCCATTTCGCTTCGCTCTTTAGCGATTTGTTTTTCGCGAGAGAGCACAAGACGTTTGAGCTTGACATGCACGTCTTCGGAAACATCGATGTATTCGTCGAGATCATCGAACCAGTTGTTGGTTTGTGATCCTAAAAATGTTTCTGGATGGTTGCACACCTGTTTGAGGTGCAAAATTCCTTTGAGGTACAGAGATTGTTTTCCCAAAACATTTGGAGCATTGTCGGCATCAATTAAAATTGTCTCAAGAATGGATTTGTATATGAGGCGTTGTTCGTTAGTTAATTCGTATGTTCGGCCTTCGTGAATTTTTGGAGGAAGACTAACGCCTACCGTGGGATCGGTTTTGGTGCGACGCAGCATAATGGGTTCAAGAATGGCATGAATTGGTCGCAACATGAGGTGTTTTTCTGCCGAACTGCGAGCTATGGATGTAAAGTTAATAAAGTCGTTGACCTTGCCAAGGAAGCCTGGATTGAGCCAGTCTATAACGCTCCAAAGTTCGGAAGCTCTATTTTCAACGGGAGTTCCTGTAAGCGCAATTCTGGCATTGCACTGAAGCTCGCGTGCAGCGCTTGCGATTTGTGTTTGAGAATTCTTGATTGTGTGAGCCTCATCAAGAACCATAACATTCCATTTATTTTTTGCCAGTGCGGAAACGTGCATGCGCAAACGCGGATAGGATATGATGAATATCTGAGCTTTTGATTGCAAGTCGGATTCGTTTTGAAACTCAGCCACAGAAAAATTGGGCAAGAACTTTTGGAACTCGCGGCGCCAATTTGTAACAACCGACTTGGGGGCAACAACAATGGATTTCTGACTTGGATGTTGTGACATTGCAAGAAAAGCCATGGCCTGAATTGTTTTTCCCAAGCCCATTTCGTCGGCTAAACAGGTGCCCAATCCGGAGTGTGAACGTGCCCAGAGCCATGCAACACCTGTCTTTTGATAGTCGCGCATTGGTGCATAGATAGTAGGTGGAAGACGTTCGGAAAGAGAATTCAATATTTTTGTTTCCAGGACTGAAGTCAGCTGTGCTAGAATTGGAGAAATAGATAATTCCAAGTTGCGAAGATATTCTTGCGGCGTCATGTTTGCTTCGCGTTCGTTAGCAAATTTTTGGTGCAGCCGCCAAATCTCATTCAATTTGAGAGGCAATATTTTTGAGATAACCTGTTGTCTAAGCACAAAGCGTTGTGTGACGTCGTTATAAACCTCAGCAGGAACAAGCATTCCCCTAGGAAGAAGAAAAAAACGGGTCCCACTCTTTTTGGCTGAGGTCCACTCGCTCGCAGAAAACTCTTGTCCGTTCACTTCAAACCATGGCACGGGTTTGAATCTGATGTCTGAAATCGAACTGTTTAGAATTTCGAAAACAGTATTTTCTTCCTCGGGATGTTGAGAGCTATTTGTATTTTTTTGACTCTTTACGTTTTTTTCGGTTTGCAGCAAACGCAGGGATTCTTCCACTAAAGCCGAAAGTTTTCCTCCGGAATGTGCTTCGTAACGAATTCGGAGAGCAACCGATGTTTCGGGTAGAAGTTCTTTGATTTCGGTTGTGATTTGCTTGGTGACTTGAAAACTATATGATTGGTCTTGGAACCATGAATCGTCGTACTTGACATGTTGCCAACGAGTGCGCATGAGGCGAGGGTGTAAAGGAAGTGCTTCCTGGATTTGAGTAGCAATAACAACCCATGGGAAAAGGTTTTGAAGACGAATTATTTCCTTTATTGGCACTGCTGGCACTGCTGTTTTGGATTTGTTGCGCACAGGAGTTACCGATTCTGTGGTTTGTGTACGAGCCTTGAAAGAAACTTGCCATTGGGTGAATTCTTCAGCGCTGATTTCAAGAGTTAGCGATTGCAGATAATATACATTTGCAAACCATTCAGGAAAAGGTAAAATAGAGCGTAAAATATCCACAGCAGCAGCAATGCGAAATCCAGGGAGTACTATTTCTGGTTGGGCAAGCAAACAGCGTGGAATGGCTTGATCACAATTTTCTTCGTAAAGATTTTTTGCGGTGATAAAATTCTTAGCGGTGTAATTTATTTTTTCCAACTTGCCAGCAGGGAGTGCAAGTATTTTTGGATCATAAACAGCAGGCTCTATAATTATTGTTGTGTGATTTTGTTTGAGCTCTTGTTTAAGCTCTTGCTTGAGTTCTTGCTTGAGTTCTTGCTTGAGTTCTTGCTTGAGTTCTTGCTCAGAATCCTTTTTGTTTTTTGTGAGTGTGCTTGTTAAGAATGCGGTTTTGGGGGCTGCCGGCCGGGCTGTTGCTGTGGCTGAAATCAGCGCGGCAAGGGTGGTATTGGTGCGGCGTATTTTTAAGGCCGAAGCCCATTGTTCTAGAAGCTGCGCCGATGGTTCGGGTGGGTCGTTTGGATTGCTTGGATTGCTTGGGTTTTTCTGCTTGAGTTTGTCTTTTGTGCTGTGCGCCTTAGATACCCAAAGTGCTTTGCGGGCTTCAACTGCGTTATCAACTAAATTCAAAAGTGTTATAGCCGATTTTTCGGGTGATATTGCCGAAAAATCGAGAACACCCGGTGCGGTCCACGCGTTTCGGAATGGTTTTTCAGTGTCACGAGGATAAATCACCCCCGTTCGAAGGCATTGGCGAATGCGTTTTGTCCAGGCCAAAGATCGGGAGTAGGGAAGTGCAGGCCAACAGACGCCAATCTGAGTCAGATGTGGTTCTATTTTTTGGCGAAATTCGTAGAATCGACGCCATGTGGAACAAGTTGATTCGGCTGCTAAGCGAAAGCTATCCGTAGTTGCGGGTCTGATACTTGCCAAATCCGAGTCGGATATTGCCACCAGGTTTTGCTCGTCAAAGTAAGGTTCGAGTTCGCAGGCAAGGTCGGCAAGGCTGCGCAGGGTGTTTTGGAAAGATGGTGTTAGCAACCCGGGCAGTGCGTTTTCGAGTTGGAGAAGCAAATGGCGTGCGCATATGAGAGAAAGTTTGTATTGGGAGCTGGAAATTATGGAGCCATGCCGAACATAGTTTCTCCATTGTAGAGGTTCTGATTTTCTTGTTTTGGAAATGAGTGTTGCCAAACTTTTGGGAAATGGTGGCTTGAGAAGTGTTGAAAGAGCTCGAGGTGCAGGTAAGGGCATTGAGTGTGACAGCGCTGGCAATGCAACCACGAATTCTTGCGTGGAGTTTTTGTTTCCACCGAGAATTTCAAGAAACCATCGCCACTCTGGACTCTCTAAAATCTCAAATGAAGATTTTTCAATCGGGCTGTAGAATTCTGCACTTATTCTCGTCTTTGTTTTCCTGCTTTTTGAATCGGCTTGATATGGAATAATTGCCAGATCGGATGTACCGGGAAGCAATCCACCGTGAAGACTCACTGAGCTGAGCTCGGCTCTTTCAAATAGAGAAGTAACTTTGGGAAGAATTTTGTCTATGGATTGGAAAACATCGCTCAGTTGAAAAATTTGATTGTTGGTTGAGGCTTCCATGGCGTCATGTCCTGGTTTGGTTAGAATTCTAGAGTGTCTAAAAATCTAGAGTGTCTAAAAATCTAGAGCGGCTAAAACTCCTGAGCGGCTAAAAATCTAGAGCTGTTAAAACTCCTGAGTGCTGAGTTTATCTTTTGTGAAGTGCATAAGATTACCAAGAACACGTTCGCGCACCACTCTGAGTTGGGCTGCTTTGTATTGCTCATGAGAAGCAGCTCCAAAGCGCGAGAGGTCGTATGCGCTGGCATCCATCATTTGAATTTCGATTGGAAAATATTTTGCAGATTCGGCAGGCACCAGATCAACAAGAGAAGCTTCGTCGGCGTCAACTCCGCGATAATGTCGTAGCTGTGTCACTAAGGAATCCACAACTTGGTGCGCGGGGTTGGGGACGCGAACAAGGTGTCGTACAGTAAGCTGTAGCGACCGATATTCAGAGCTTGTAAACATATTTCGAGCTTTGGGGCGCTCGTCTTGAATGCCGAAAGTCCATGGTATTTTTCGGAACAGGGCGGCCATTTCTTCGGGCTCAAGGCGATCCATGGAGCTGAGGCTGTAGAGAATTTCTTGAAGCTGTTTGGACTTTCGGAAATTGAAAAGAGAATTGCGAGTGCGCACGGAAAGAACATTATTTGGAATAAGAATGTTGCTGTTTACCAATATTTTTAGCAATAATGGCAGTTCGCTTTCGGTACGCACAACAAAACGGACCCCAAGATAGTCGAAGAGTTCGTCGGCAGCGCTTTCGGGTTTGTGCAATTGCTTGAGTATGATGCTGTGCCGTGTTTTGGCTTCTTTCCAGTCGATGGCATAAAGTTTTGCTTCAATTTCTCCGAAGGAAATGTATTGTGTACCGTCATCTTTTGTATTTATTAATGCGCGAAGGTGTCCAAAAATTTGGTTGCGTGCAAAATCGATGTCTCGCAGTTTGTCCGAATATTCCAAATTTGTAATTGCAAAAAAAACCTTTACAAGTGCACATGCCCAGAGCCGTTCGTATCGGCGGCGCGGGTTTCGGTCTGACGCCAGCACAAAAAGGTGCCAGGGTTGAGCAAGGCGCAGAAGACGTTTGGGAAGTTGAAAGTGTTGGCGTTCTTCGAATGACATCAAAACATGACGAATGATGTAAACGGCTTCGCAATAAAATTGCTCAAAAACTTTTCGGTTATTGGGTTGACTGCAATCAAACCCACAAGCTTTTAGGTATTCCTCGGCCTCGCTAGGGTCCGCTAGGCCGTAGGATCGCACCTGCAGGGGATTTTTGATGCCAAGCATGACTTCAAAATCGGCCCAAGGGAGGCGCCAATAGTTTTCTATAAAAATTCGACGCTCTAAACGGGCACGTTCTGCCTCATGATTGCGCAAAACCTCTTCCAAGGACCCCCCTTTAAAAGCGACAAAAATTGAACACCCAATCTTAATGCAAATGAATTACCATGGAATGGATTTGGAACAAACAGCAGAGGCACATGATTCATGACGAGGCGCTTCAAAGTAAAAATATTGTTGCCCATATTTTTTGGACTCGTTTCTTTTGCGGGAGCATCTTTGGCAAATGATGCTCCAAAGCCAGCGGAGCACGGTGGTGAAGCGAAAGACGCGCACGGTGGTGAAGCGAAAGACGCACATGGTGGTGAAGCGAAAGACGCGCACGGTGGTGAAGCGAAAGACGCGCACGGTGGTGAAGCGAAAGACGCGCACGGTGCTGAAGCGAAAGACGAGCATGGTGCTGAAGCGAAAGACGCGCATGGTGCTGAAGCGAAAGACGCGCATGGCGGCGATGGAGTTGGTCCTGCGAGTGGTAAGCAACCGAAGCCCGAAGTGGATTGCAAAAAAGGAAGAAGCGACGGCGCGAACATTTGTCCGCGTATGGTTGCAGCTCCTGAACTTGAAATGCAGCCAATTGAGCCCTCTAGGAACGAAAAGTGGGACTACACCGAGTATCGCTACTCTGTGATCATCTTGATGTCGAGTTGGAATAGGCGTTCTGAAGAATTGACACGTGTTGTGCGTCCATACATTCCGGCTTTTGCAAAACGTCACATTGGCGTTTTAGGTTATGCGTCTCACGACAGCTATGCTGAACTTCTAAAATGGCAAGATGCGCTTCGCCCAGGCTTTCCATTAGGACTTGCACCAATTGAAACGATTGTTCGTGAAAAGAATCCCAAAATTCCCACCGTGTGGATTGCATCAAGTTCTGGGCACCTTGTGACCCGGCTCATCACTCCCACCGACGCCGAACTCAAAGACATCCTAGAGAAGCTGCTGCTATGGACTGAATTTTGACGCAGGTGCCTACCCTGTCATTGACGTCTCGAACTCTTGGTCAGTAAAATTATAGGGAAATAGATTCTTTAACTCACCTTGGGGGTTTTTAGTCATGCTTGAATTTATTAGAGTCGCGTTCAATTATGGTGGTCCAGTTATGTACGTGATTCTTGCATTTTTCTTGTCGCTTTGTGCTTTAGGTATGTGGCGTTTGTTTCTGCTTTACGGTGTTTTCGACACCCCCAATGCGCGCGGATTGTGGATGGAAATCTACAAGTTGGTAACCAACAATCAAATTGAGACAGCAATCCGTTTGTGCGAAAAAGCACCACGTAGACAGGTTTTGCCACGTATTTGGAAAAAAGGTCTGCAGTGCGCAAGTCGTTCTGCAGAGGAAACACAGAATGCGATTGACTCCGCTTCTCTGGAACGTCTTCCTCTTTGTGGACGTTATGTGAATTGGTTTGGTGTGATTGCGAATGTGACAACATTGTTGGGTCTTCTGGGTACCATTATGGGTTTGATTTCGTCGTTTGCTGCAGTGGGAACTCTTTCCGGTGCTGCTAAGCAAACTAAACTTGCGGAAGGAATTTCGCACGCCTTGTATGCAACCGGTTTTGGTTTGGGAACCGCACTTGTTGCTATGGTATTGCACGGATTTGTGACGACAAAATCTTCAGAAATAACGGAAAAAACCGATGAATTTGCTGCAAAGCTTATTGAATTGTTGCAAATGCGTCGTTCAAATTTGAGTTCCAAAGGTGCATCGGAACGCGACTGAAGACCGCGACTGAAGACCGCGACTGAAGAACGCGACTGAAGAACGCGATTGAAGACCGCGACTGAAGACCGCGACTTTCCGTAGCGTTGAAGGAAGAAATTTAGAAGGGCGAAGGAAGAAGGCTGCATGAGCAAAAGATTTAGAATTCACAGGCGTAGCAAGGGTGCGGATGCTCCCGTTGAAATCAACGTGACACCCATGATTGACATGTTTAGTGTGCTCAATTCCTTTTTGCTGATGGCCGCCGTATTTTCGGCTTCTGGTTTGGTTCGGGTAGAAATTCCATTTTTATCGAGTAAGCCACCGCCCACGCAAGAAGAAATTGATAAGAACCCACAAAAGGTTTTAAGCGTGATTGTTGATATGGATTATGTCATTCTTGATGTGAGCACCACTGCATCGGCAATGAGTCCCATAAAAACGAAGTTCGATTTCACTCCCCAAGGGTTAGATCTGCTTCAGGCAAAAATTTACGAAATGAGACTGGCCGATAAACGAATTGACAAAGTGACAGTGATGACCGAACTGGAAGTTTCTTATGAAAAGCTGGTGATGGTGTTGGATACCTTGCGTATCTTAAAGCCAGGGCGTCCGCCTATTCCATTGGCAGCAGATTATAGGGTTCCATTTGGTATTGATCAAAATGCACTTATTCCGAAAATTGTTCTCGGAAATATTATTCTTTAAGAAGGTAAGAGGGGACTATGGCCGGAGATTTAGGCGGCGGTGGTAAGGATAAGTTCTCGTTGAACCTCTATCCAATGATTGACATCTTTAGCATTCTCATCTGCTTTTTGCTGATGAATTTTTCAACGCAGGGTGAGAGTGTGGAAACGCGCAAGGGCTTGGAGCTTCCGCGATCGGAAGTTCGCATGAGTCTCGATTCTGCCGCAACAGTTTCTATTTCACAATCAGAAATTGTGATTCAGTCGGCGGTTCAGATTCCTATCATGGCTAATGGAGATGTTGCTGAAGGTGAACTCATTGTTGGTGGCGGACTTAAGCGAGCCTACACTGTTTTGCAACAGGTTCATCGGAGTAACGAAACTCTGAAAAATAGAAACCAGGCTTTGGGGCTCACGGAGGCAGAGTTGGACACACTCACACTGGAGGCCGACAAAAAAACAGCTTTTAAGCTTATAAAACGGGTTATGCTAACAGCACAACAAGCAGATTTTATTAGCTGGAAATTTGCTGTTGATAAGACATCGGTGGATTGAGTGTGATCACTGCCGAAACGAAAATTGAACCGAAGACTGATACGAAGACTGATACGAAGACTGATACGAAGACGAAGAGAGGCTATTCGACATGATTTGTAGAAACCGCCGCCTGATAACAATGCTGGGAGCGCTTGTTTGCGCATTTTCTGCATATGCAGATCAAGGTGATGCCGATCTTTTTCATGATGTCGAAGTTCGGGTCATTCGTCAAAAATATTTTCAGAAGTCTATGCGACCCGAAGTTGGCGCACAATTTAGCGCTATTATGAACAGGTCTTTTGTTTATTCCTTGATGGCAAATGGTCAGATTGGTTTTCACTTTAATGAGCACATAGGTATTTTTGGTGAGGGTGGAATGGGTTTTACTTTGAACAAAGGGGACTGCTCCACTTTGGGCGAAAAATTCCGCATTGAACCCATTGTTGATGATTTGCGCAACTGGTTTGGTGGTGGTGTTTCGTACACTCCTGTGTACGGGAAATATCAATTGAGCAGTGGCGAGCTGATTTACTTTGATTGGTTCTTTACGGTAGCGGGTGGAATGGCTGGAATTGCGAAACGCATGGGCACGTGTATCCCCGAGTCGGCGGAATCTTCGTCATCGTATTCGATGCCGCAAGTTACACTTAGCACCGGACAAAGATATTTCTTAAATAAAAGTTCAGCGGCGATTTGGAATATTAAGTATATGATTGTTCAGGATCCGTCCGGGGGAACTTTGGCAACTGGAATTAATAATGTACTTCTTTCACTGGGCATTAGTTATTTTTTGTAACAGAAAGGAACGCGAGGCCACCGATATGATAAGCAGATTCGAACGAATCAAAGCGATCACGGCAGGAGCAATGCTCTTAGGCGCGCTGTTTCTTACAGGCGAAGCCGCAATTGCTGCACCAAAGGTTCCGCCACAGGTTTCACAACACGTTCCGCAACAGGTTCCAATGAATGCGGCAAATACCGCATATAACGAGGCCTATAAATTTCTGACTGCTCGCAACTATGGTGAGGCAGCACGAGTTTTTTATCAGCTAGCCTCTCAGGCTTCGGGAGACGTGCGAGCACAATCTGAATTTGGTTTGGCAGAGTCTTTGCGAAATTTAGGTTATTTACATGGTGCTTCGTATTTTTATTTGCGCATTGCAATGCAGGGGACGTCCAATCGGTTTTTTCGGAATGCTATGGAACAATTGGGTGTCATTAATGGCGCATCGCCAATGGGTCGTGCAACTGTTGCTCCGCTTTTTTCAAACAAAGTGAACATCGATCCCATGTCCGTACCTCCGGGTGCTCGTGGATTTTATTTTTACTACAAAGGGCTTGAGGCTTTCGAACGGGAACAGGTTGATTCCGCGCGCGCCGAATTTCAGCGTGTTCCCGAGAATAGTCCTTACTTTAGTCGCGCCCAATATCACCTTGGCGTGATGAGTGCAATATCAACAAAACCAGACCTTGATGCCGCTGTGAGAGCTTTTCGCACGGCTCTTCGTTCATCCCATCGCGACAATTTTCGTATGCTTTCCATGATGTCTTTGGCTCGTATCCACTATGAACGCAAAGAAATTCGGCAAGCGTTTGAATATTATTCTCAAATTCCCCGCGAATCGGATTTGTGGCTGCAGTCTATATTCGAAGGGTCGTGGGCCTATTTTGTAATCAACAAGTCCAATAATACTCTTGGAAATATCCACACTTTGCATTCACCATTTTTCCACAGTCGCTTTTTTCCGGAAAGCTATGTTTTGGAAGCCATCACGTATCTTAAGCTTTGCTATTTTAACAAGGTCGATTTGGCTTTGAAATCGTTTCAGCAACGCTACAAGGCAACTTTTCAAGATTTGAATAATTTGCTTAAGAAGTACCAGGGACAGTCGCCAGCATTTTTTAATTTGCATGTTCAGTATCGCAATAGCGGATCTTTGCGAGAATTTCCTGCGGCTTCTGAAATTATCGATTCGGCTTCGCGTTCCGATTCGTTCAAAGAAGCAAGCTTTGTTATCAAGAGCATTGATCGTGAGGAAAAGTCTGTAGCGCGCGCATATTCTTCGCGTTGGGAAAATGTGGGTCTTATGGATGTGCTCAGAAACGCATATGAACAAAGGCGTATTTCAACAATTCGTCGTTCTGGTTCCGACCTGTTTTCGCAGAGTGTTTTGGCATTTCGCTACCTAAAAGATTTGAGCGATCAAACAAAACTGATTCATTACGAACGCGCAACGTCGCAAACCGATGCATTGCGAGCCAAGTTTAATGTTGAGTCGACCCAGACGGATACAAATGTTTGGGGTGAAGGTATGAAGCCGCTCGATTTGGCAAAGTCGTTAGAATATTGGCCGTTTGAAGGTGAATGGTGGGAAGACGAACTGGGCGGGTATGTGTACAATGTTTCTTCCAAGTGCGGTAATGGTTCTGCTGCTGCGCCTGCTGCTGCGCCTGCTGCTGCGCCTGCTGCTGCGCCTGCTGCTGCGCCTGCTGCTGCGCCTGATACTAACCAAAAGCCTAAAAAGTAGATGGGATTTTTTTAATGACGCGATTTTCGGCATTGTTCTCAATTTCAACTCTGGCGCTCGCAACTGCGGGGAGTGTTTCGTGGGCCTATGCTGAAACTCCTCCAACTTCACTTGGAAGTAGCGCAAATCGTGAAAAAATGACTTCGTCAAGTGGTCCAATTAAGGTAGAGCAGCGAACCGATAACGTTACACAAAAAAAGAAACAGCCGCTTTCTGACCGGGAAAAGCGTGAGTCTAAAGGCCAAGGCATTATGCGTTCCGAAATTGAAAGCATGATGGTTGAAAAGCAACTTGGTCAGTCTTTGGATCGTGAAATTGCCTACTCTGAACGTTTGCTTCCCTCCTTAAACAAAAAGTCGGAGCAGCGCCCCGAAATTTTGCGAAGACTTGTTGAAAGTTACCACCAAAAAGCACTGCTGGTTTTCTTTGAAGAAAGCCGGCGCTACGAAACTGCTTGGGATAACTGGAACAAAGCTGGACGAAAAGGGACAGAGCCGCACCTTGATCAAAAAGCGAGCAAGGCTTGGACGAGTCGAGTGATTCAGAGAGCACAGCAATTTATTACGGAGTATCCCAAGCATCGTAGAATTGACGAACCTTATTTTCAAATTGCTTTTGCTCTTGATTCTTTAGGGCAGCGTCAGGAAGGCGCCAGCTATTACAGCCAAATTGTGCAAAAATTCCCAAACAGCCGGCGAGTTCCCGATGCACATTTCGCTTTGGGTGAATTCTATTTCGATAAACAAGATTATAAAAAGAGCTTGGCATCCTTTCAGGAAACAACTCGCTTTCCGCGTTCGTCGGTTTACCCATGGGCGGTGTATAAGATTGCTTGGTGTTATTATAATCTTCAAGATTATCGTCGGTCCTTGGAAACTTTTAAGCAAACAGTTAGCCTCAGTAATTCCGCCCAAGGAATGTCGTCTGCCGGAAAGATTCGATTGAAGGAAGAGGCGCTTCGCGAAATGGTAAATGTGTACGCTGAAACTGGCGAAGTGAATGCTGCAGAGCAATATTTTGAGTCGCAGGGTGGTGGAAAATACTACGGCGACTTGCTCATTCGTCTTGCGGGTTTGCTTCGTGACCATGGTCAGTATCAGGAAAGCACGAATATTCTTCGCAAGTATGTGGCACGTTATCCTTTGGAATTTAAAGCTGCAGAGGTTCAGATTCAAATTGTGGATACTTCGGCAAAGCTTCCAGACAAGCGTTTTATGTGGGCAGACATGAAGCTTCTGCTTGCAAATTATCGTGCCGACACTCCCTGGGCGAAAAAGAATGTCACAAATCCTGAGTTGAAGGAAATGAATGAAAGGGTGCATACGGTTGCTATCACCACCCCAAAACAGATGCACTCTGAATACCAAAAAACCAGCAATAAGGCTTTTGCGCGTGAAGCGGAAACAGGATATCTGCTTTATTTGAGTTTTTATGATACGCGACCAGAAGCTACAGAAATTCGTTTTTTACTAGGCGAATTGCAATATCAACAGGAAAAATACACAGAGGCTCTCAAAACTTTCTTGCCTCTAGCGCAGCTAAAGGAAAAAACAAAATACTTTGCTAAGTCTGCAGAGTACGCGTTGTCTTCTTCTTATTTCCCAATTGAAAAGGATTTGCAAAAGCTTCGCAAACAACCGGCGAAGCAGAGCGGAACTCCAGTGCCTATTTCGCAAGGGTTGCAGGAATATATTAAAACTTGTGAGCAATTTGTGACCTGGTTTCCGAGCGATAAAAGAGTTTTAGACTGCCACGTGGATTCTGCTGAAATTTATCTTAAGCACAATCAAATCGCGGAAGCAGAAAAGCGTCTCTTTTTGGTTGCCAAGACTTATCCCAAACGCACCGAAGGAAAGACTTCAGCTACGATGCTTTTGTGGTTTGTTGAAAAAGATACCGCAAAGCTAGTGGCACGTGCCGAAGAGCTTTCAAAAATACCGGAGTATAACCAAGGTGACCTTGGAAAACGCATGAAGCTTATTAAAGATGCTCATCGCTTTGAAGTCACAATGTCTCTGGAAAAGAGTGGTCAGAATTTGAAAGCTGCTCAAGAGTTTGAACACTTTGCTGTAGACAATCCGGCCAGTGTCGATGCCGATAAGGCGCTTTTTAATGCGGGTGTGAACTATCGTAAGGCCGGTGAAGTTGACAAATCCATTGTGGTTTTTACAAAGTTATATACTTCGTATCCTAAGAGTGTGTCAGTTGGAAATTCTATCAAAAACATTATTGAGATGAGTGACGCTCGGTTGGATATCAGAGGCGCAGCCGACCATTCGTATCTCTTTTTGCAAAGATTTCCCAAGGACAAAGATGCGCCTACTGTAACACGCGAAACCTGTTTTTTGTATGATGCTTTGAATGATGTTCAAAAAGCAATTGAGCTTTGCAACAAAGTTGTTGCGGCGCGTAAGCAGCCAGATGCAACCGATGCTGCGCGCACGTTAGCTGATTTGTACTATCGTAATCGCCGTTACAATGAGTATATTGCGATGGTAGATAATGTGCTTTTGAAGATGCCCATCAAGCATATTGAAAAACTTGATTACCTTGCGAATGCAATGGCTATTGAATTGAAATCCAGCAAGTTTTCTGCTGCCGATAAGCATATGGTGATGATTGACAGGCTTTGTCACGCAAATCCCAAGGAGTCGGCGGGCAAGGCTGTTACCGCGTTGGCAGGAAACGCGTTTAGGAAGGAGGTTCGGGTTTTTGACAGATTCAAGTCCGCAAAAATTGAGTCTCATAAGAAAGACGGTTCCGATTTGATTCCTTCGGTACAAAATAAAAATTGGGCTCTTGAGCAAGTGGAAAAAGCGTACAAGAGTGTTGCCGCCATAGGTGACCCTGAATGGGCGGTTGCATCTTTGTACACTATGGGTTTGGCCTACGATATTATGGCTTCGGATTTACGCAATCCAGTGCGTCCTTCATGGGCCTCTGACGAAGATATGAAAGTGATTCGTGCTAATTTTGTGAAAATATCCGCAGCTCCCTTCGAAAAGGCGAGAGTTTTGTATGCAAAGGCCATGGAAATTGCCGCAAAAGAAGGTGTGGAGTCGGAATATGTGCGTCGAACTTCGGAAGCTCTTTTGCGTGTGAGCCCCAAGGAATATCGACGTCTGGATGAATGGATACCGCAGGCGCCCATCTTTGTTGGATCGCAGTGGCTAGATACTAACGTTACCCACAAAGCAGTTGAGTCTGTGGGAGGCGCTCGATGAAAACGATTATTCGAAGATTATTTATTATAAAATTGCCTGTTTTGATAATGATGTTTCAGATGGCGTCTTGTGCTTCAACTGAGGGGAAAAAGCAAAAAGAAGCACCTTCAATCGCCGCTTCGGCAAAAGCACAAAAAGAAACTTCGTCTGCTCCTGCTGAAAATAAGCCAGTGGGCGGCACTCGCTTTGTGACAACAACAATCACAAATAATGAGAGTATGGAAGGGAATATTCCTTCGGATGTTTTGAACGAAACTTTATTGGCCATGGATGAGCTTGTGCGTAAAAGCCCCGACAACGTTTCTCTGAACGTGACATATATGGGTCTTTTGCGCATGTATAACCAAAATCATTCCCTTCAGGACAGTCATTTGCGTCGGGCTGGTGCTGAGGGTGCAAAGAATGTGTGGTTTTTGTTGGAAGCTGCGTATGCAGCAATGGCTCGTAATGACTTTTCTATGGCCGACTATATGCTTGGTAGGGCTCAAAAAGTAGCCAAGGATAACCCAGTTGCACGCACTGCAATTCAGCACGCAACAGGGGTGCGTCTTTATCTTGATGGCAAGCCTCAAGCTGGTATGTATGAAATGAAAAAAGCCGCGAATTCCGAACAACCATTTTTTCCTTCGCTTCTGACGGTGGGTTTTTGGACGCTTCGCACGGGTGACTACAAAACCGCTGAACATATGTTCTCTTTGGCAAGTCAGATTGTTCCAAACAGTATTTATGTGCGTTTGGGAACCGCAGCGGTGTTTCGCGTTCAAGGTAGGGCAGCGGATGCAATTCCCATTTTGTCTGCACTTGTGAAGTTGAAATCTAATGACAAGCGTATGATGTGGAACTATGCGCTCGCCTTGAGTGAAGGTGATCAGGCTCAGCAAAAACAGGCTCTCGATGTTCTGGGAAAAACGCTCCAAATGCCAGGAGCGGGGGAAATCGATGGTCGAATCAATACGCTTTTGACAAAATTACAAACAACAGTTTCAGTGTCCGAAAAGTCCGCAGCGGTGAAACCGCAAGCGGGCGGTTCGGCTGCTGGGGCCGCTCCTGCTGTAGCCACGCCGGCTCCGGCTGGCGTGAAGTGAGTCTTCGGAGGAACCGATGGCCCTGTTACTGAGAGCAAGCAAAGTTTCTGATGGAAAATCCGAGATCCTGGTGGACTCAGGCCAAGTTATTATTGGTAGACTTCCATCGAATAATCTTGTGATTCCTGGCCCAGATGTGGAAGCTATTCACGCCATGATTGAGTTTGACGACGAATCTGGCGAAGCCTCAATTATGGATATGGGTAGCGACTCCGGCGTTAAGCTTAATGGCCGAAATATTGAGGTTGTGGAACCTATAAAGTGTGGCGACTTTATAGAAATTGGAACAGTTCGTATTGATGTTGTGGATCCTTCCGAGGCTCAACGATTCTCTGATTCCGATGTTTCGGCTTTGGCTCCACCTCCGCCACCTCCGCCACCTCCGCCACCTCCGCCACCAGTGATAAAACCGGTTGCCGATTTTCGCAAAACTGTTGTTGCCGGTCCTAGAGAAATCAAAACAGAAGTGGCTCCGACAGGAGCAACAGCAGCAAAGCCAGAGGCAGCAAAGCCAGTGGCAGCAACTCCAGTGGCAGCAAAGCCAGTGGCAGCAACTCCAGTGGCAGCAAAGCCAGTGGCAGTGGCGCCGCAAGCTCGTGTTGGCGATGCAACTGTTATTGCAAGACCGGCTGCGGTTGCTAAGGCTACAACTGCAGCTGTTTCTCGGGAAATTTCGGCAGAAGATTTCCCCGAAGAAGATAGGAAGGGCGAACAAAATCGCACAGCCTTTATTGCTCCGCAGCAGCTTTTTAGGCCAGGAAATGAACGCCCGACCGGCGCAATTCTCGAAATTGTTGCATTTTGGAAAGCCAGTATTCTTGATGTGCGCCACTATGGTGGCACCGCCGAAAACGACGAGCAGCCGCGTCAGAGTGAAATTCGCATTGGTAACGAACAGGATGGGCACCTGATTGGAGTCGGTCCTGCATCCGACACTCACAACTATTTATTGGGAAATGTGAGCGGAAGCAAAAGCACAATTTTTTTGAATAGAGACATGAATGCACGCGTGAGGCGCGGTGGCCGTTTCGACAAAGTGCCTGGCCCTTGCGAGTTTACATTAACTAACAAAGAAACCGCTTTGGTGCGGCATGGTCCCATTGAATATTTTATGATGAATGTTGCGCTTCCAAATCCCGAGCTCAAACGCTACGAAGATTTGGATGGTAGGCCCATCGTATTTTGGTGGGCAGCAGCTATTTATGCCGTGCTTGCTGGGCTTCTTATTATAGCAGGTCCGCCTCCTGCGGCAAATTTGTTGGGTGACGAAGAAGTGTGGGACCATCAGCTTGTTGTTCGTACGCCAACGCCAACACCTGCTCCAACCGCGCCTCCACCCAAACCTAAGGTTGAGGTCCCGGTGCCTAAGGTGACACCACCACCCATTCCAACTGTGAAGGAAACCCCAAGGGCTACACCCAAGCCAACAAAGGAGCCCGAAAAACCAAAGCCCACGCCTGTTCCGCAACCGGCTTCAAATAAAGCTCCCAAATTGGAAAACAAGCCAGCAACGAATAATGCTCTGGGTAGACCCAATCCCAAAGTTGCTCCTGGAAACAGTGGCGGGGCTTCGGGAGGTACGGCAGGTGCTGCTGCTGGTGCACGTCCCGCAACAAAGAATAAAGTTGATGGTATGGGTGCCGAAGCTGCCAAGAAGAATGTTGTGAGTGGAATTAATTTCGACAAATTAGGGGCTGGCCTGGGTAAATCAATGGATAAAGACGGCATTGGTGCCATTGCTACAGGGCTCAAAAGCAGCGCTGGTGGTGAAGGCGCAGGTGGTGGAACTGGGGCTCGTAACTCCCACGGGTTTGGGGGTATGGGCACGAGTTCGTCACTGGCAACAGGTGGTCCGGCAAATGCACTGAGTGGCCTGGGTGGCGGTGCTGGCGGTTTATTTGCCGGAGGCTTGGGTGGTCCCGGTGGTACTGGGTCTGGCGAGTTTGGAAAGAAACTCAAAGGCAGCGCTGTTGTGGTTCCAGAGGGAGACGCTGTAACGGAAGGAAATCTGACCAAGGAAGAAATTGAAGCTGTTATTCGAGCGAATTTGGCGCAGATTAAATGGTGCTACGAGAAAAACTTGCAAGGAAATAGACAGCTCAGTGGCCGTGTCCTTTCGGCTTTTGTGATTGGGGTGAATGGTAGGGTGAACCGATCGGATATTGCTCAAACCACTCTGGGAAATCCAGCTACGGAACAGTGTATCCGTGAGGCCATCATGCGTTGGAAATTTCCACTGCCACGGGGTGGCGGTGTTGTGAACGTGCGTTACCCGTTTGTGCTTCAGCCTCGCTAAAACCTTTTGATGCGAAATTGAGCATGAAGTGTTTGCTTAGCCCTCGGACGGGGGGATGGCCAGCAAAAAATGCCCCGAACCGCCCTTTTTTTGACCCCTCCCCAATAGATTCAAACACTCCGAAATAACCGGAAAAAAATAGGTTTTTAGGGATAATTTTAAAACCTGTGTCGGTTTGATGGGTTGCATCTTTGTTTTGGGGTGGGCTATGCTAACCCTTAGCCGCCGGGTCAACGTTTAGAGGAATGACTGCAGGACTCCCCCTGCCTTCGGAGGAAATTGATAATGGTGTTTTCCAGCTCATCGCCCAGAAAAGCGCTTTTGGCATGCGCCATCGTGCTTTCGTTTGGACAAACTGGATGCCTTATTCGGGGCGAATCTCCCGACCTTGCTCTTAAGGGATCTTTTGCGGAATCGTCTGAGACGGTTTCTTTGAATTCCACATTCCTTGCGCATCAGCAGGAAGTGGAAAAGACTATTTTGGGTCGTAAAACTTTTGCTTCTATTAATACTGAAAAACAAGCCACAGAGTTTTCGGCTCCAGACTACGACGACGATCCTGAAGCTACCACTGCCGACGAAAACGTTCCGGCCGGAGCCCAAATGGAACTTGGCAAAGCCACTGCTGAGGCCATTGGCGATTTTGGCGGAATTCCCCTTATTTGGCCTTTGGAATCGGGAAAAATTTCCAGCCACTTTGGTTTGCGCAAAAAACGTTTGCATGCAGGCGTTGATATTTCTGCTCCGCGTGGAACCCTTGTGCGAGCAGCGGCTGATGGTCAGGTTCTTATTGCGCGCCGGCAAGGAGCCTATGGCAAGCTCATTATTATAGAGCACGCAAGCGATCGCCAAACTGTATACGGGCATCTCGATAGCTTTTCTGTTACTGAAGGTGACATTGTTAAAGCTGGCGAGCTCATTGGTCGCGTTGGACGTACGGGGCATGCTACGGGTCCGCATTTGCACTTTGAAACGCGCATTGCCAACGGCGTTCCTCGTGATCCTTTGGCATTTTTGCCGCGCATTACCACAATTCTTCCCAAGATCAGCTTGAAAGACACAGCTGTTCCTGGGGCTTTTTAATAAGTCTTTTTGCGTCAATCAGGGATTGTTGAGACGCCAGAATTCGCCGAGTATTGCGGATGATGCGCAAGAAACATTTAGGCTTTCCACATTTCCTGTTCCAGGGATTGCCACTCTGCGGTCGGCTTCGCGCAAACAAGCGGGAGTGAGACCATTGGATTCGGAGCCAAACAGAATCACGCAGCGCTCGGGTAGCTTTGATGCATATAAAGAATCCTTAGTGTGACTCGATGTTGCAACTATTGTGTAGCCTGCATTTTTTAAGGCTCTGATGCTGCGTGCTGCTTCACTTACGAACGCCACATCCACGGTTTCGGCGCCGCCCTCTGCAACACGAAACACCGAAGGAGCCATGCCCTTGTGAACAGAATCTTCGGAAACAACAATAACTGCTGTTACTCCAAAGTGTGAAGAGACTCTCAAAATAGCCCCAAGATTGTGTGAGTTTCCAATATTTTCAAGGAATAAAATGCAGCTTGGTCCGGTTGCTGTGCGTTGAGTTCCAACCAAGGTTGTGAAGTCGGCCATGCGGCGGGCTTTGGCAAGAATGCACACGCCTTCGTGGTGAACCGATTCGGCGATTTTTTCCATATCTTCACTTGAAACTACATGATAAGCGCGTTTGTTTTGTGCGCACCAGGTGAGCACATGTCCGAAGTTTTTGATGCGTTCTTCTGTAACGTACACGCGAACAATGTCGTCCATGCGGCGGCGCGCTAAGGTTTGGCAAGCATTAACGCCGTAAAGTTTTACTTCATCGTGGTTTTCACGCACGAGTTTGCGATCGTTGTCGGGGGAGCTTGTTTGTGAGGTCCGTGACCCGCCTTCTAAGCCGATGGGGTTTTCGTTGTTGGGCTTTTCGCTGTTACGTCGTGGAGCGGGTCGGTCGTCACGTCGTGGGCCACGTTCTAAACTGAGGGGCTTGCGGTCGTCGCGTCGAGGAGCAGGGCGGTCGTCACGTCGAGGAGCAGGGCGGTCGTCACGTCGTGGGCCACGTTCTAAACTGAGGGGCTTGTCGGTCTCGCGACGGGGGCTGCGTTCAAATCTTGCGGGCTTTTTCTTGTCCATGGAATCCTTCCGCCGACATTTCGGCTTATCAAGTGAGTGTGGCAGCCATCGGTAAGCCAGAGTGTTGCCTTCAAGTCAAGCATTCATTTTTGGAAGGGAGCTTGGAAGGGAGCTTGGAAAGGAGCTTGGAAAGGTTATTTCTCTGGATATTTCACTCCACATATTTGCAGAATCCCGATTTTGCGATAAATTTTCCGAACAACTTTTTTGGAGGAAAACACAATGGGACTTCGCGAACAGCTTTTGAAGGCTGGGCTTGTCTCAAAAAAACAGGCACAAAAAGTTGAGTCGAATTCCCGTAAAACGCAGCATGTTGCCCACAAGAATAACGAGGCAGCAGCAAAAATCAGTAGCCAAGCTGAGGCCGAACAGGCTGCAATCGAGGAAGAACGTGCACTGAAGCGGGAGGACGACCGCCGTCGTAACCTTGAAATAGAAGCACAGCGTTTGGAGAAAGAAAAAGTTTATAGGGTGAGGCAGTTGATTAAGAGCAACGACTTGCATGAACCTTCGGCTGAAGAACGCTATTTTTTCCGGGCGACCGAAACGCGAATTGCCTCTATTTTGGTGACGCCGTTTCAGCGTGAAATGATTGCTCGCGGAAAAATTGGGATCGTGGAGTGCACGGATCTTGATGAGCGAGATTTTGTCATAGTGCCGGCTCATACAGTGCGCACCGTGCAAGCGTTGCTGGCCGAACGTTTTGTGCTGCTTCACACGGCCGTTGAAGACTGGCAAGATATTGGCGAGATTGTAGAAAAGGAATATTGGCGGGAGGGCGAAAGCCAACCGTTGTGATTGAGTAACTTTTCACTGGAAGGAGTTGAGGTTTTATATGGAAAAGTCGACAGTCATTGGAATTCTTGTGGGCGGAATTGCTTTGGGAGGCGTAATAGGCGCTGGAACAGTCCAAGCTATTAATCAAAAAAAGTTCGATCTCAGCGCAGCGCAGTGTGCGCTTTCGGGCGGAATGTATGCTCCAGCCCAGCCTCTTTTTGCGGTTGAAGGAAAGAATATTTCCCATGCCGATCTTCCTCTTTCTATTCAGGGCGACTTAACTCGCATTCAAAATCAGGCCTACGAACAAATATCTTCTTATTTGAAAGAAGTTGGCTTGCGTATGATTCTTGCCAAGGAAAAAGGAAAAAACACTCTTGAGCTTCCACCTCTCCTGGATCTTCTGGATGACACCGCTGTTACAGAACAAGAAGTGAATGCAATTTTGGAAGCGCAGAAAAAGAATTTGCCTCCAGGTATGAAAATTGAAGAGGCCAAGAAGCAAATTGAAATGTACTTGAAGCGTCAAAAAGCAAGTGGTTCTGTAGAAAAAAGGCTTGCCGATTTGGAACAGTCTGGCAAGTTTAAGGTGCTTTTGAGTCCTCCTGCAGCGCGCCCTATTTCCACCGAGGGTCAGCCTACAAAGGGCCCGG
Organism: uncultured Silvanigrella sp.; assembly: GCA_903932045.1. Classification (GTDB taxonomy): domain Bacteria; phylum Bdellovibrionota_B; class Oligoflexia; order Silvanigrellales; family Silvanigrellaceae; genus CAIZES01. The sequence continues at coordinate 21,944 of CAIZES010000212.1, forward strand.
CAAACGCATCGGTGAAAGTTACTATTGTAACCGACTTTTTGTGCGGTCACTGTCGTCACCGTGCAGAAGAGTTTGATCAGGCAATCACAGATCATTCCAGCAAGGCTCAGTTTGCACGCATGACTTTTGCGCTTCATCCAGAGGGATTGAGTGGCACATTGGCTCGTGGCGGCTTTTGCGCAAATAAGCAAAATTCCGAGCTGTATTGGAAGTATCACGCCGGTGCCGAAAAAATTCCGTTGGAGGCGGCTCGGTCTGTTTCGCCCGACGCACAAAAAGAATTCAATAATCATGCGCTCGGAGTTGCGAAGGAAGCCGGACTCGATGTAAATGCCTTTGAGAAGTGCCTAAATTCGCCAGAGGCTCAAGACTTTGTGCGGAAGACCAGTGACACCTTGGCCGCTGCCGGTGTGAGTGGAACTCCCACAATCTTTGTAAACGGACGCGTTGTTCAGGTGGCTCCCGGTCAGCTGTCAAAGTTCGTGAAAGAAGCTCTTGCCAACGCGCCGAAGTAAGGCCACGCGGTAGCTTCGCACAATTTGTTATGCGGAAACCCGCGTCATAGTGCGCGGGTTTTTGCGTTGCAAAGGTCCAAAAAATATGAAGGAGCGAATATGTTTGATACGCTTACCAATGGTTTTAAAGACGCAACTCTTAAGCTTAGTGGTCAGGCTCGCCTTAACGAAGATAACATTTCCGGCGCATTAGATGCCGTAAAACGCTCACTTCTTGATGCTGACGTCGATTTAAAGGTTGTAAAAGAATTTCTGGAAAATGTTCGTGCAAAGGCTCTTGGGCAAGTTGTTTCCACACGCACCAAATCGTTTGATAAAAATGTTGGTGCAGGCGACCACTTTGTTTCTTTGTGCCACGAAGAACTTCTTGAGCTTTTGGGTGGCAATTCTAAGCGTACCCTTGTTGAAAATACCAAAGGCCCAACTGTTGTTTTGCTGGTTGGTTTGCAGGGTGCTGGTAAAACAACACATGCCGCAAAAATAGCGCAGCTCATGAAAACTCAGCATAAAAAGCGTCCGTTACTTGTGGCTGCCGACGTTTATCGCCCGGCCGCACGTGAACAGCTTAAGGTGTTGGGCGAGAAAATTGATGTTCCCGTGTTTACTTTGGATACGAACAACGCCGTGGAAATTGCTACAAAAGCAATTGAACATGCGCGCGCCGAATGGCTCGATCTTATTATTATTGATACCGCGGGTCGTTTGGCCATTGATGAAACTCTTATGACAGAGCTTCAAAACATTAAGGCCGCTGTTAACCCAAATAATATTCTTCTTGTTATCGACTCCATGATTGGTCAGGACGCTGTTCGTACGGCCTCGGCATTTGATTCACGGTTGTCGTTAACAGGTGTTGTGCTCACAAAACTCGATGGTGATACGCGTGGTGGTGCTGCCCTATCTGTGAAGAAAGTAACAGGAAAAGATATTGTTTTCATAGGTGTGGGCGAAGGCATTCATCAGCTCGAAGAAATGCGTGCTGAAGGCATGGCCAGCCGCATTTTGGGCATGGGCGATATTGTTGGTTTGATGAACGACTTCGGAAAAGCCGTTGATGAAGACCAAATGGAAAAACAAACATCTCGCATCATGCAAGGTGAATTTACGTTTGACGATTTTCTGACCATGACAGGCACCTTACAAAAGATGGGGCCACTTAAAGATGTTATTGCGAAAACTCCATTTGCAAGCCAAATCTCCGAGGCTGATTTAAACAAAGTGAACGACCGTGACGTGAACCGTATGGCTGCAATAGTGCATTCCATGACCAAGCAGGAACGCAAAAATCCCGATCTTTTGTTGCAAAAAACTCCGGGTGGCCGAAGCAGAATGGTGCGTATTGCTAAAGGAGCCGGACAAGAAGAACGGGCTGTTAAAGAACTTGTTGAAAAATTTATGCAAATGCGTCAAATGGTGCAGCTTATGTCTGGTTTTGCGGGCGGTGGTGGGCTTCTTTCCAAAATTCCTGGATTGGGCGGCCTGAACCAAATGGCAAATATGGCTCGCGCCATGAAACAGATGGGCAACATGGGCGGACTTGGTGGTATGGGTGGCCTTGGTGGCTTAAGCGATCTTATGGGTATGGGGGCAATGGGTGGAGGCGCAAACCCCATGGCTGGCGCAGGGCGCGGTGGACTTTCGGCTGCGGAATTGGCCGAAATCAATCGCATGCGCAAAAAGAAAAAAGAAGAAAAGCGCGGAAAACAAAAGAAGCGCTAATATTAAAAATAGGCGCAAAAATAAAAATGTGAGGAAAATGTTATGACGCAACGCAACGTTCACATTGAAACCTGGGGATGCCAGATGAACGTCGCCGATTCCGAGCGCATGTTGGCTTTGCTTGCGCAAAAAAACTTTAGGGCTGTTTCCAGTCCGTCCGATGCCGATCTTATTATTCTCAACACATGCAATATTCGTGAAAAAGCGCGGCACAAAGTGCTCACGCGGCTAGGTGAGCTGCGTGTGTTTAAAGATAATAATCCAAGCGTACTTTTGGCTCTTTCCGGTTGTGTTGCGCAAACCGAATCTAAAAGCTTGCGAAACCAATTACCCTTTTTGGATCTTATTTTTGGTCCCGATCAAATTGAAGACCTTCCACAAATTCTTGAAAAAGTTATGGAAGCAGACGATCCTTCTCTTTCTCAGTTTGCTCCGCAGGGGCCGTTGGTGCAAACAAAATTTTCCGAATCTCGAGAATATTCTATTCCCATGGATGCTGCAGAACCCTGGCTTGGTGGTGATAAATTCGAAGCCACACGTTTTGTGAATATCATAAAAGGGTGTGACAATTTTTGTACGTTCTGCGTTGTGCCCTATACACGGGGACGCGAAAAAAGCAGAGCCATGGCTGAAGTTGTTCAGGAAACTCATTTTCTAGCAGAAAAAGGCGTTAAAGAAATTGTTTTGTTAGGGCAAAATGTGAACTCCTACGGCTTAGACACTTGCGAGCGAGATCTTGAGCCTTTGGAACACACGCCTTTTGTGGAACTTCTTTACAAAGTGTCAAAAACTCAAGGTGTAGAGCGTTTGCGTTTTATGACGTCAAATCCCCACGATTTGCCTTCGCAATTGCCACAGGCTTTTGTAGATATTCCTGCACTTTGCGATCAGTTTCATTTGCCGGTGCAGGCAGGGTCAAATGCTATTTTGAAGTCTATGCATCGTCGATACACGCGTGAATCTTATCTGGAAAAAATCGCAGCCATTCGTGCTGTTCGTCCGGAAATGGCTTTTAGCTCCGATATCATTGTTGGTTTTCCGGGGGAAACGGATGAAGATTTTGAGCAAACAATGTCTTTGGTGTCCGATGTAAAATTCGCGTTCATTTATGCCTTCACATATTCCCCACGCCCTCTCACTCCTGCCGCTAAGTTTAAAAATCAAGTTCCGGAGCATATCAAAGTCAAACGCTTGCAAGCTTTGCTCGACATGCAAAAACTGGAAACTGAAAGGCAGAATAAAGAAGAAATTGGTAAGTTGCGCGATGTCATGCTATTTTATAGAAATAGAAAAGAACCCGAAAACTGGTACGGCCGCACCTTTCAGGGACGGCTGGTGAAAGTTCTGAATATTGAGGGAGCCGCCGGAATCACCCTCCCGGTGCGCATTACCGAGGCTAACGCAACGGCTCTTGTGGGGGTTGTTGAGGTGTAATATGCGCGTTTATGTTTCTGTTTGGCTTTATCTTTTGAGCTTGTCCGCATTATTAGTGTCTTGTCTTGAGAAAAAAGATGTTCAAAACGTTGGTGCGAGTGTTGAAAGTATCGAACAAACCTGGAGTTTGGAAGCATATGGCCCAATCCCTTCAAATTTAGACAAACGTATTACGTGCCCATCGGTTGAAAATAAAACGCCCGAGGGCTCTTTTAATGGAAAAAATTATACTTATAAGTCGTCCGCAGAAGTTGATTACGGCAAAAGCGGTTGGGAAGATCGTGTTGCGGCCGACTGGAGCGCTCTTTCGGCACTCAATCTCCCCGAAAATTTGAATGCGTTGGTGATTGATATTCGTAGGGTGAATGGAAAGCCATATTATCTTTATCTTGCCAACAGTAAAAAGGCAGCTCAAACTCCAGTAGAACCATGGAGTTCTTCAAAATTTATTTCTATTACTGCGGCAGGCGCTCGGGCGCGTCAAGACAGCAATGGCAAAGTGGGATTGAGCGGGTCTGTTGGCGCTTACAATATTGGCGACATGATAACGTCTATTCACACCTATTCAAAAACGCGCAATGTGAGCGAAGATTCAAATGCTCTTGCGTACTATTTTTTAAATGTGGCTGGCCGCGATTTCACAACGAGTTTGTTGCATGATAATGGGCTCAAACTTTCCGATTCAAGTTTGATGCGTGGGAAATATGGAGCCAGTATTTTTAACGTTGGCAGCCAAACTTGGAAATCGCCCGATGGTGATAGCGTTGCAATGCACGACAAAGGAGAGCCTTTTACAAGCAAGGCTTTATCGTTGCTAGCGGAAGGCGAGTTTTTGAAACGTCTCACTCAGCACGAAACAGATTCTGCAACTGCACTTGGGAAGCTGTTGCCGGCCGATGTGAAAACGCTTTTTTATGGCAACCCCACAAAAAATGGTGAAATGGGCGGAATGCTAGCGGGAGAGTCTGTTTTTATGGCGCGCGGACTTATGAATGGGGCCAAGGTGGGGCAGCCAGGAAAACACGGAGGAGCGGGCAACGCGGCTGCAAAGGCTCTTTTCGATTCTAAGACTACTGGAAACTGGAGAATTTTTCATAAGTTGGGTGATGGATTTAGCGATTCGCGCGGTCGGTCGGAAATTATGATGGCAACTTATGCCTGCTTGCCTGAGTATCAGGGGGGTAGGGAGTTTGTTGTGATTACGAATGTTTTTGTGAATTCATCTCAAATGACAGGAGTGGTAGACAACACAGAAAAGGCCTTTAATGCAATTGTTCCCAAGTTGGTTCCTGATTTTTCGAAATAGTTTTTAGCATTTTTTCTCATTTTTTCTTTTTATTTCTTTTTATTTCTTTTTATTTCTTTCTTTCTTCTTCTTTTTTCCAAAATTTATTTGATTTCCTAACATTTCTTGTTTGACCCTGTTTGTCGGTTGCTCTATGGTCGGGCTGGACCTTCAACCAGGAGTGAACATGAAAAAACTCATCGTTTGTGCAACAACCGTGATTCTTCCTTCGATTGCCTTTGCAGCGCCCAAAGATCGTAGGGCGGACCGGGAGTACAAGGAAAGTAAAGAAGCAACCGATAGCAAGCCTTCTGCGTACATTACTGGTTTTTTGGCACTGGATATTTTTAAGTGGGTCAAAAAAGAAGGTTCTAATGAAGATATGAACGTGGGAATTGGCACAATCAATGTGGACGCTCGCGCTCGCAACGGCGGAACAAGTTTAAAAATAAAGTTGGATTTGGATGGTGATCTTATGAGAAATCCAAATGCACTATTTGAAGAAGCGACAATTACTCAAGAGGTCACGGACAATATTTTTGTAACAGCCGGTAAGGGTGTGGTTCCATTTCATCAAAAACATTATGGTGTCATCAATGATTCGTACTTTGATGGCGGCACTGTGGTTGGAAATTATTATTGGAACTACGGCGATCAAGATCGTCGCTATCTTTTGAGCCTTGCACTTGGCGAAAAGGGCGCTCCCGTTCGCAATTTTGTGACTTTTTATGGTGAAGGCGCTTATCAGGATGCTCGTGGTTACGGAACTTACGTTCCAAAGACGGACGTCAAAAACGAGCGTTTGGCTTTTCAAGACAGAAAAGGTATTGACCCTCGCGATCAACGAGGCATTGCCGACAAAGTTGACTTTCAAATTTCGAAAGAATTGTTGGTTGCGGCTGCTGCGCTTTATACCTACAACCGCGTCGATCCTCATACAAACTATGCGTTTGTAACCAGTGGAAAATACTTTATTCCACAAGTTATTGAAGCATGGTACGAAGCTCAGTACGGATATTCATCGTCGTATCGTTATAATTTTAAGAACAAAAAAGAGGTCGTTGCACAAGTTGGTGCCGATTATTATCTGA
>CAIZES010000213.1 GCA_903932045.1 uncultured Silvanigrella sp.
CCCCTTTGGAGCAAAAGAGGTGGCCCCGTTTAGTGCAAAACTGGTGGCCCCGTTAAGCGCAAAAGTGGTGGTACCCTTCCCTGCAAATAGGGTGGCCCCCTTCATGCAAAAGTGGTGGCCCCCTTTGGCGCCAATCGAGCATTCGGTGCTCGTTTTGCACTGAAAGGGGCGATACGCGCCTCGATCAACTTCCTAACGAGGCTGTCGGGTAACGGCATGTTCGGCATGAAGTGAAGCGAACTTTTAGTTTGCTCGTAGGCTCCGAGAGCGTTCGCGAGGGTCTTTAGTGTCGATCCGCTGAAGGGAAAATATGAGCAACCGCTAGCCCGCGCACAGAAACCCTCAACAACCACGCCGTCGACGCGAAAGGCGGGGATACCATAGCTGATGCACTCCTCTGCATCGGGAATGATTGAGAGTATGGTCGCGCGGAACGCCTCTCGCCGCTCACGTTAGCAAGATATTCGTCGATTGTTGTGGGCTTTCGAGTCATAAGCTTGGTGTCTCCCTATTCGTTTTTTCCAGTTCCTAAGAAGCTGAACCTCGAAAAAATTAGCCTATGGTTTCGTTGCGTTCAACTACAGCGGAAACGGCGGCCCTCACGCCGTAAAGCCTCCAGCTCATCCTTTACGAGCAAAACGCCTTTCCGCTCTTCAGACCGACGAGTGCAGGGCGAACTCCTCCTTCTGGATAATTGTACATCAATCCGGGGATGCTGAAAGCGAACGGTTCTGCGGGATCGGCTCTCTTTGAGGCGACGCTAGAACTCGAGGAAAATCGTAGCAGTGTCACTTAACCGAGTGTCTACTTTTTCAGATTTATCCACACTTCGCTAATTGCATTAGTTGAAACCATTGCTAGCTCCTCACCAAAATACTCATGCTCTTTTAGTTTTGAATTTCCCGACGATAGTCTGTAAATTTGCCGCATGAGAGCTCATTTCTTCTGCTGCCGCCGCATTTTCTTCTGCCGAAGCTGTATTTTGTTGTGTAACTTGGCTTACGCCAGTTAGCGCCTGCGCAATCTGCGTTGCGGCCGTGGCTTGAGAGTTGCTTGCATCCACAATTTCCTTGAGCGCTGAGGCAGTAATCAATGCGCCTTCAGCAATTTGCTTGAATGATTCGGAGGTCATCTCTGCTTGTCGAACACCGTTTTCCACTTTTTGTATACTGGCATCGATAAGTTCTGAGGTTTCTTTAGCAGCCTTTGCGGAGCGGCCCGCAAGGTTTCGAACTTCATCTGCAACAACAGCGAAACCCTTGCCGTGCTTGCCGGCTCTTGCTGCTTCCACGGCTGCATTAAGCGCCAAAAGATTGGTCTGGAAAGCGATGTCGTCGATGAATTTGATTACCTTCGAGATCTGTTTGCTAGACTCGTTAATCTCATTCATTGCTTCAAGTGTCGCGGAGATTTGCTCGCCACCTCGCGCTGCTGCCTGCTGTGAATGCATGGCTGCTTTTGTTGCTCCTGTCGCTTTTTCGGCGTTCTGCTTCGCCTGAAAGGTCATGTCGTTCACCGATGCAGAAATCTCTTCTACGCTCGCTGCTTGCTCTGTCGCGCCTTGTGAGAGGTGCATTGAAGCTGTGCTCACCTGACCAGCGCCAGACGCCACCTGATTTGCTGTTTCCGCAACTTGCGTGATTGTGGCATTCAGATCTACGCACATCTTTTTAAGTGCGTTGCCAAGAACATCGTCGCTCGAATCTAGGTGCACATTCTGTGTGAGATCTCCCTGCGAAATCGCCTCAAGGACTTGAGATTTTTTACGAAGGCTCTCAACCATTCTCAAAAGATCTGCATAAACTCCCACGGCATTCGAGTGATCAAAATTAGAGTTTAGTTGCCCCTCCGCAACCACTTCAACAATAGATGCGAGGTCAAATGGGTCTCGACCCAGCTGATTTAATACCGAGTTAGTGGTTGCGATGGCGAGACCAACACCTCCTATCAAGAAGGCTAGCCCGAGCCAAAGCGTTAAATTTCGCACCGGTGCAATTGTCGAAGACAGATCGGATTCGTTCATTGTGAGTGCAACCATCCAACCAGTTGCATCGTCGGTAGAAAACGCCACTGATTTAGCAACGCCCTTGAAGACGTAGCTCAAAATTCCGTGTTTCAGTTTGAGCATTTCTTTTCCGAATCCGAGGTCGCAGAGATTTAGTTTCCCGATATTCGCCGGGTCAGGGTGAGCAAATATGATGCAATTTTTATCCATGATGTAGGCGTAACCGCCGCCCAAGGGCTTCATATCTCGAAAGTACTCGTTATAAAAGGTTGTAAGGTTCACGGCAAAAAATACGATACCTTCAACCTTACCATTGACGCGAACCGGGTCTGAGACAACGAAAATGGGATTGCCAGTTGCCTTGCTCACAAACGCATTCGACATGACTGAATTTCCGTTCGATGATTCCTTAAACAGGTGTTTCCCACGAATGATGGAGTAAAGTACGGAGTTGTTCTTTAAACATAGTAAAAACATGTAAATTATTTTCATCACAGCTTGAAAAATATGAATAATGTGA
>CAIZES010000214.1 GCA_903932045.1 uncultured Silvanigrella sp.
AAACGAGGCCAGATGCCTCGCAATGAATCCGGCCAGCCGCTTTGTCGTTGGTGCGGTGCCGAGGTGCCACGACCCAGGCGCACTTTCTGCTCCGATGCCTGTGTTCATCAACACAGACTCCGCAGCGATGTTGACTACCTTCGCGCAACAGTTTTTTCCCGTGACGCTGGGGTGTGTAGTCGGTGCGGAACCAACACGGTTGCATTGGGGTTGGAGGTACGAGATATGGCTTCCGGCTCCATAGAAGGTCAGCAGCAAGCTCTTATCCACCTCACCAAGCTTGGGTATTCAACCTGGCGCGCCCAAAAAGCCATCGCCGAAAAAATGAGTCTCTGGGATACCGACCACATCAAACCAGTCCTCGAAGGCGGGGGTGGTTGTGATCTCAATCTGATTCAAACTCTCTGCGTGCCCTGCCACGCCAAAGAAACCAAACAACTTCGACGGAGGCGCGCGCTAGGGATCGCCTGGGATCAGCCGACCCTCTTCGACTATGCAAAGGAGCAAAGCAGTGAAAGAGAAGAAAGCCGCAGCCAAGAGTCGCAATCCGAAACCCATGGTGCAGATCACGGGATCGGCGGCGCAGGAAAAACGGAGTTTCACCCTGAGCAAAACGACCTGGGAAGTTCTTGACAGGTATGTCGATTTTTTGGGGAAGTATTACAATGGAAAAGTAACGCCCGAGCAGGTTCTTGCAGCAAGAATCGAGGATTTGCAACGGGACAGGGCCTGGCTCGTTGCACAGCGCAAAGGCAATAATGGAACAGAAACGTGAGGATCGCCATGGAAACCGCGTGGAATGTACTCTCGATTGTCGTCTTTTTTCTGCTTTGTTTTGAAGGATGGCGCTCTTTTAGGCGTCAAGAACCGCAAAAATGCGTCCTGATCGGACTCGCCCTCTTGGCACTTCCAATCATCGACAAAGCCATTGGTAGATAAGATTGGCCATTTCCATCTGAACAATTCTCGTCGAAACAGCCGCTTTCACGCTTCTGCTATCATGCCACCAAAATCCGCTTAAAGCATTTTGACAAATTCCGATAAGATGCTATAGTAAAGGAAAGTGGGAGGATTCTCACGGGAGGGAAATATGAACTTGGAAATCCTGGGACAAAACTTGGCAGCCTGGAGAGAACTCACTGGCCTCACTCAGGCTGAGGTTGCGCAAAAAACCCAAATTCCTCGGGCAACCCTTTCTCTCATCGAGCTTGGTCGCAGCAAACCAAGCGCGGATCACATCGAAAAACTTGCTAAAACTTTCAACATTGGTCTTCTAGATGTGGTGAAACCGCCTAGGTTTCGTATTGAAAAAATCCGATTTCGCTCGGCAAAGCCGCTGAAAAGCCGTACCGAAATTCTCGCCTTTGTCACCCGAAAGCTTGCAACCTACGCGGAACTCGAAGACCTGGTTGGCGAGCATCAAGATCTCTGCACTATCGAGGCAATGTCGAAGATAATCTTGCAGGAGTGGCAAGAGAATCCTGAACAAGCCGCAATCGCTGCCAGGAAGGAACTGAAACTCGACGGCGATGGATCACAAGGCATGATCCGCGATCTTTGCGGCCTCCTAGAAGAACGCGCCAAAGTAAAAATCCTCAGAATTGACCTCAGAAACCCTGACTTTTTTGGGCTCTCGGTGCGAGATCCCAAAATTGGCGCAGCGATTGTCGTGAATACCTGGGATCGCATTAGCATCGAGCGACAATTATTCACTCTTGCGCACGAATTTGGCCATCTTCTCCTTCATAAATCTGACTATGACCCAGGTGCCAAGGAAGAAGAAAGCGCAATCGAAGATCAGGCAAATCGATTCGCGGGTTACTTTCAAATGCCTACTGGCCTTTTCGAGAAGGAATACCGCGAAGCCTCTGGATTATCTTTATTTAACCGAGTTCTCAAGATCAAAAAGATTTTTCGGGTGAGCTACAAAACTATCCTTTACCGACTTTCTGATCACTATCACAAAGCGAACATTTGGAAATATTTCCAAGTGGAATGCAAGAAAAATATTGGAAAAACCCTCTCTAAAGTCGAGGAACCTTTTGCGTGTACTAGGCTTCGCGCTGAAGAATGCGAGGAGCTTGGTGGCCATGATTTCATTCCAGATCGGATGAATCGCCTTGTCATGAAAGCACTGGAAGAGGACAAAATCTCAGTATCTCGTGCGGCGGAAATTCTTGAAATGGATCTCTTGGAATTCCGAGAACACTTCAAAAACGTGAAGAACTCCTCACTAGAACAGGTTTCCCTATGACTGTCGAATCATGGGACATCGCGACACTCCTTATGGACGCCAATGTCATGATCGACCTACGGGAAACAAACAACTACGACATGCGAGGAACGGCGAGCGACTATGAAATAAGTAGGGATTAAATACAAATTCTCTTACAATAGTTCGATTTTGATCTGAATTGTTCTAGATGGAAGCAAAAGTTTCTACGTTGCTGTGCACCCAGAAAGCGTCACATTTCCAGCATTTCAGAACATAGAAGCCAAACATGTATGATGCAATTTCGAGACTCATCAATCCAGTATTGACAGCAAGAGCTAGATCTTCACAGAAGCCAATTATTTTTAGTTTATCGTCATTGGAAAGGCTATTTATCGCATTCGTGTCATTTGATTCTATCGATTCTATGTGTCGAAAGAATACGTTTTCAAACCGTTCTCTTAGTTTGAGATAGTATTCCACTCGTTTATATTTGTTATTCCTTTGATATTCGTGCAATGCTTTGAAGGCAAGGATAAGTCCGGCTATTGATCCGATGTGGATTAGGAAATACTGTACATTCTTTAAGGATTCAATAAGATCTGCCATTACTCGTAGCCTCCATTTGGTTGTTCATTGTGTAGAAAATTTGACGAAATCTTTCAGTGTACGAAACAAGATGATGTGAATAATCTCTCTGAAAAAGCCAAATTCCTATGCGAAAAAGCAGACGCATCAGTAGCAATGGAGCTATGACAAAAGCGTTCACAAGCACCCAACCAGCAAATAGGGTTGTTGCCGTGCGATCTAGCCAGTGAAAAATGTTGAGTGATGGAAGCATGATCCAAACCAACGATGCCGTAATACAGGTGGAACATGCCATTGTGATAGCTAGACAAGACGCAATACAACCGTTGAGGTTCGGCCATGGGGTAATCCTCAAAGCGGCACGCCCTATGCGGAAGCCAAAGCGCAAGACGACCCAGGTCTCCCATAGAATAAGAAACAAACATATCCCGAGTACAATTGCTCCTCCGTAGCCAGTTCGACGGTCTTCGTAGTCATAATCATATTGGTGCATATGCACTCCCTTCCGGCTCTCGTCTTGATCCCAGGTGCGCCTTTTTGAGTCTGTCGATCTCATCGAGCACTGGATTGATGGCTTCTTTTGCGAACAACTTCGATTCCCATGAAATGTCCTTCTTGGGAAAAATTCTCTCCAAATAGTCTGCAAACCACTCGACGATGAGAGCTGGCCGCGAAATATCACGGTATTTGGCTTCGTTTTTCGACATCGCTTTGTCAGAAATATCGGTGATCACCTGGCAGATGCCTCGTTCCCACTCCTCGGAAACGTCCTCGACCTCGCCAAAGTGTTCCTGTGCCATAATCCGCAACAGTTCTGGAAAACTCTTGCTTCTCTCGATCCATTTGAGAAACGTGTCGTGCCCGACCACAAGGTAGATTGAGACATAGATGGACGTGATGGGCCTGCGCAAAGCTCGGCACTGCTGGGCGATTTCTGCTCTGTTCTTGGTTTCTCGCGCCATCACTCCTCCCATTTACAACTGCGCATCCTGCTCTGGGGCTCTGCGTCCAAAGAGCAGGCTATCGAGATCTTCTCGTGGCCCATCCATGATTTCGAGCAAACGGTCGAGGTCGTCCGCATTAAAATACTTAATTCGAATTTCCCCGTTGCTCACTTCCACCCAGGTGGCAAACCGTTCGCGAAGACTCTCCTGTGCGGATAACTCCTTCATAAAGCCAACGGGTTCCACCTTCTTTTCAGGAGGATGGGCAAGAGCCTCTTTCTGCTCGATTTGCCGCTTGCGTTGTTGTTCAAGTGAGCCACCCGCGCGGTTTTTGGGATAATTGGTGGCTTTTCGCGGCCGGTGCCCTGCCCCCTTCTGAATGAGACGCTTCATTTCTTGGCGCAGCTTTTCCCAGTTGTTGGAGGAATAGAAGCGCTGTCGTGCCGCGAACCCGCCGATCATCACGCGAGAGGTGAAGACGTCTGAAAACTGCGTCGCAACCTTTTGGAGTTCAGGTGGCCATGTGGCAATCCATGCGTACTTTTTGAGTGTTTCAGGAGCCAAACCCGTCTCGTGTGCGAGAACGGGGATGGACGATTTTAGCTTGATTTGTTCGCCAATCCAGCGTGCAAACACCATGGGATTTTTGGGAGAGGTCATGGACTCCCTCCCACTCCGATTTTTTGAAGCTCAGTATTGATGGCTTCTACGACATCTTTGATGCTCGCTGTCACCCCATCCTTTTTGCGCAGCGACCGAAAAAAGGCAGTCCAATGCTTTTGGAGGAGAGTGAGATCGTCATCGGAGAAGCGGATAGGAAGGAGACTCAGGTCGGTATTACGATGTTCAAACGTCGCGAGGATAGCTTTCTTCGCTTTGTCCCCCTCGCATTTTCCGGTGCGCAGAATGGTGAGAATATCGTAGTAGTCTTTCATGCGGCTGTTCTGTTCGGCGCGTGAAACCAGGGTTTGCAGCTTCTCGGCCAGGATGGTTTCTGGCGGATAGACAAGCAGCGAAACCTCGTCTTCAAAGATTGGTTTTCCCTTGCCTGTCATGAGTTTGAGAGCTTCGGACTGGGCATCAACCACATCGCCAATGCCAATATCAATTTCGAGTGCCTCACGAATGGTTCCAAAGAAAACCTTAAATTTGGCACGAAATCCCCCATATTTCATATGTTCATGGGGAAGATCGGTTATGTCGATGAGCGTGAAGATAAAACCATCGCCAGCGTTTATGGCTGAGATCTCGTTAAGGGTTCTTTGGATACTGCTCTTTTCTGCGTGCAAATTTTTGAGTAGAAAATCAAGGTCTCGTGTTTCACGTCCGAGATCGACATAATGAGAAAGTAAGAATCCACCTTTGAAGATGAAACGCTGTTGGTGAGAGGAAAGCGCTAGTCGCGCCAAAAATCGCTCCATGACCAGCCTATGAAATGCCTCGTTAAAAGAGATGCCAAGCGATTTGGCTGCGTCTGTGACTTTGACTTTCAGGGCGTCTGGATTCATGTGCTCACCGTTAAAATGTAGGGGGTAATATCAACGCGAAGGGCCTTCGAATAATGGGACATTTTTCGAAAGTCGAGTTTACCTTGGCTCGCCAGGCGCTTGAGAGACTTGATGGCAATTTCGATACTCAGAAGCCTAAAAGCGTCCAGGACTGTGCGGGTCTCATCAAAAATTGGGATATCAACACCACCAATCTTGATTGTGGTGCGACCCAATTCCATATTGCGATAACGGACAATGCGTGAATGAGGACCGATCTTTTGTGCTTTTGTGCTGTGGGGAATCGCTATCCAAAATTCTCGCGAATGTTCGTCTGTCAACTCCCAAAGCAGAAGCGCGGTAATAAGACACACCACGCCATCAGGAACCGCCGAAACAACCTGCACGAGATCTTCCCACTGCCAATCCGTTTTGATTGCAAAGTCTGGATTTGAGTAGACTCCATGGCCCAGTCTCACAATGACCCCAATCTTGGCGTAATAGGACAGGGTGCTTGCGGACAC
>CAIZES010000215.1 GCA_903932045.1 uncultured Silvanigrella sp.
CCCAAGCCACACATCCGGGCGCAAGCAAACAGCGCAGTGCGGGCAAACTGATGCGTTACATCGACAAGTTCGGCATGAGAGAGATCCAGATGCTGTGGAGAGTTTGTCTGGCGGGTGTCTCGGGAAACAAATACGGCTGTCTGCGATGGGCTTCGGCATACTTCACTGCCTCTGCCATCAACAGATCGCACTCGCTCTCGCTATGAGCACTACCTACGTGCTTGATGATGGCACGCTTCTTTCCCTCATTGCGTACCACCTGAACGGCGGTTGCCCCCGAGGCAGTCTTAACCTTCCGGATTGTCAAGTCTCCACGCATGGAGCAAAGATACCATTTAGTGCGGAAACTGACGAATCATAAAATACTAACTAACAGAAAAACAATGACTTATTTTTCTGGCTCAAGAAATTTTGCAAAGTTGGCAGAAGTCAGGACAAGCTGAAACATGACGAAGAAAACGTCCTGCTCTGCTACCTCTATCTGGAGAACAAGACCTTTGTCAATGCGCATCTGATCAAAAGCGGGCTGGTTGCGATTGATGGGAGCTATGAGTACAGGTACGGGGGGAAGTTTGTGGGTATGGGTGAGCTTGTTATGGGATGAAGAGTGGGTGGATATCAGGTTACGCCAACCGTCAACAAACTAATCGTCCTGCTGTATGGTGAAGTATTCGGGTTTCACTTCAACCCATTAAATTTTACCAAGAACCCCGCACTTCAAGGCTATACGCAGATATTGAGAAGTTCATCAAGCTTCCATAAATACAATACCCTCGGCCGGAAACGCGCAAAATATATGATTATGCTTGCTGTAAGGAGAATACACAACAAGCACTCGCAATTTCAACTTATCAATGACATTAGTAACCCTGGCTTGTTAGTTAACCAGTAAGCCATTGCCGCGACGGAATAAACTTGTGATACTATTCATAGTAACGCGTATCTTAATCACAGAGTCTCCTAAATCACTTGTAATTACGCCGTCCCATTTAGCATTATCAATGGCTACTTTATCAACATTAGTAGAGTTGCTTTGGCGTTTTTTTTCAAAAGAATCTTCAGACTGATTATCCCGCATGGTTTGTTCTTTAATTTTGATTATTGTCATTCTTAAAATTATCCAAAATATATTTACTCTGGTTTAGGTATGTGTACAGCATATCTGCAAATACAGCGCCTAGTTCAGGGGAATAGCGCTCATCGAAAGCACCAGTCGAGATGCTGTCAACACAAAGAAACCCCCAATAATCCCAGTGAGGCACTAAAGTACAAGATTCCGTTGGTGGCGAGAATTCCGAAACGTACCTCACTGGGAGAATAAGAGCTGATCGATACGCAAGGGGCCATTTCTTGACGATTTTTATCCCAAATAAATTTTTCACTTTGCATTCTCCGTCCTCCAGAAAGGATGAGTTTTGATATTCATGAGCTAGCCATGAATCTGGTATATTATTGTTCAAGTAGTATCGGGAACATCCGTTTTTTGAATACCAAAGATTAGCAAAATCTGTATTGGCATCAAGGGTGTGTTGCTTGTGCCGCTTCTTCGCCTTGGTTGCCGACATTGCGTCTCTGGCCGCAACTTTCAATTCAAAATGACTATCCATTTCAATCAATGTCGCTCTACACCACTTTCCTGATGTGATAGTAAAACAATGAGCAATAGCGTCAAGTATTTTTTCTATGTTATTTTCAATCTTGTCTTTTCCATTTTTTTGGAGTTCAGCTAATGAGTTTCTTACAACATGTTGGGAAAAATGTGTAAAAAAAACAGATTGAGCATAACGA
>CAIZES010000216.1 GCA_903932045.1 uncultured Silvanigrella sp.
CTCCAGAAAAAACCCTCACGATAGGGGCCCACCGGCAAACACATCGAAGGTGCGGTTTGCACCACTGCAGGATCCCAAACACACAGGTTCAAATGTCGAGGAGCCGCAAAATGCTGGAGACCATCGTCAAGAATTACCAAACTCCGATCAAAAGGAAGTTCGCAAGACGCAGTCAGCGCTGAAAAGGCATTTACAGCAGCAAGCCGATTGGAACCCTGAAATACAGCGAAGCGAGCTTCCGGGAAACGCATCGTTAAAAATTCAAAATGTTCCTTATTTTCGTCGGACAAATCGCATGTGCTCAAAACATTCAACAAACACTTTTCTGCATTGCTTTGAAGGCTGGCAGAACATGCAACTCCCGTTTTTATCCCCTTGCCAATTCCACGGGCAACTATGGCAACCATGTTGTTGCGACTTAAAAAGTCTTGAGCAATATGCCGAACAATAGGTGACTTTCCTGTTCCACCCACCAGAATATTCCCACAACAAATCACCCTAGGTGATTTATGCAAATCCCGAAAACGCGCGTATCCACGGCGCCTTCGAATTGAAGCAACCCAAGCCCACAGTAAAGAGACAACAAACAAAATGGGACTCAAAACCCAAAAACCAATTCCTTTTTGAGCAAAACCAGCATCCAATGTTTTTCGAACGTGCCCCACCTTACAACTCCCAAACGCTACGTGCGTCTTTGGGATCAATTTTCTCAACGATTCGCCCCTCACGAAAAACATAGCAAACATCCCAGTCCTCGGGGCGAGACATAACATGCAAAACAGAAACAACAGTGTTGTGTTTATTTTTCGCTTTCCATTTGTTTACAGAATTCCAAAACTGTTGCGCGGATTCAACATCAAGATTGGCTGTGGGCTCGTCCAACAACAATAATCGAGGATCCCGTACAAAAGCACGGGCGAGAGCAACCCGCGCACGCTCTCCTCCCGACAATCCTTCGCCCAAAAAACCCAAATTCTTTCTTGCCAACACGCCGGCACCAACGTCGGAGTACGCAAGCGACAACGCCTGCAACAACTCATGAACACGGGTTTCTGCCACATCAGGAACCGCATAACTGGCATTATAGAGAATATTTTCCTTCACACTTCCGCGGAACACATAAGGAGATTGTGTGGCCATTAAGAAATTTGAGTCGATAGCAACGTTTCCTTTGGACCCAGACAACAGCCCAGCACACAGTCGAAGAAAAGTTGTTTTACCAGAACCGCTTGGACCAACAAGAGCCACGCGCTGACCTAGAGTTATTTCCAGACTACAATCTTCCAATATAGACCTACCAGAAGGCGCAAGATAGCACACATTCTTTGCATCTAATGCAACACCAGAACGAACTGTTGCCGTTTGCGACTGTATGGAACAATGACACGCAACGGCGTAGGAATTCCACTGTTTCGCTAGGCGATCCACCACCACTCGAATTTCGTTCCACTGCGTCGCAAATCCTGCAACATTTTTGAGAGGGCGAAACAAAACCGCCGCAAACACAAATAATCCCGACCACGCCGAAGCCTCATAGCCATCACCTAATCGAAATCGCCAAAATACAACCAGAGAAACCATAGCAATGGCCAAAAATTCCATTCCAGGTCGCGAAATTGTGCGAACAGTAAAGAATCGAGCCACAAACTGAAAATAGGACTCGGACATAGCGCTGATATCGTTTTTTTCTCGCTCTTGAGTACGCATTCCAAGAATGGGAAGAATTCCATTACGCGTTTGCAGCACTCGCGTAGACAAATCAACTTGCCGTTGCGCCGACTCTCGCGCAAAAATAGTGATCCTCTTTGTTAGAAAAAGCAAAAAAAGAACCACTGGAATCATTAGCAAAACAACAACAAAAATAACCTTATACGCATAGAGGATAACCGAAACAAGACCTCCAACAAGAACCAAAACATCACGTAAAGAACTCAACAATCCCTTGCTGATGGTTCCTTGCAATACCGTTGTATCATACAACATTTGATTGGCAGTTTCGTCGGGATTGCGCTTATCCAATTCATGGCCTGTGCTGCCCAAAAATCCGGCCAACAAGCTATGACGCAACGCATGTGCAATTTTGTGTCCTGCACGCTCTACTAAATACGTGCTCGAGAAGTTGGCTATCATCTTCACAAAACCGAAAAGAATGATTAAGCCAGGCAAAACAAAAATGAGCTCTTTCCGATCTACAGTTTGGCCCATATCAAGCCAGCCACGAATGTGTTCGGGCACAAGTGACGACAAAACAACTCGCGGAGTTTCAATAAATATGAGTTGGAGCAATAGCGTTTCTACAAAGGCAATACCAAGTTCTGATCCCGCGTACAACGGAATCCAAGGTATCCCAAGCATAACATCGCGTCGCCCGGCACGCCAAATGGTACGCAGCAACGAGCCTTTCCCAGCAAGTTCAGGCAAACCCTCGGGCATTTTTTGAGTCATTCCTTAGCCTCTGACAATAAACGAACGCGAACTTGTTCGTGCTTGCGATATTTCTCAGCCTCGGGAATAAGGTTAGCAAGTATGGTCTCTGACATTTTTTGTGCCGTTCGCAGGGCTGCATGCGGCGGAAAAAGACGCTCTAAACCTTCAAGACTCATAACCATATCTCTACGAGCTATTTTATCAGAAAGCATGCTCATTGCATGATTCACCAAATTTTCAACCGTAGCTTCAAATTGCAAATACTCGGGAACAATTTCACGTCGAGCGCACAAATTACTCAAGCTCACATAAGGGACACACATGGTTGCCTTAATAAT
The DNA here is from genome assembly GCA_903932045.1 of uncultured Silvanigrella sp. Classification (GTDB taxonomy): domain Bacteria; phylum Bdellovibrionota_B; class Oligoflexia; order Silvanigrellales; family Silvanigrellaceae; genus CAIZES01. The sequence continues at coordinate 2,766 of CAIZES010000216.1, forward strand.
GAGAGCCGACGCGAGAGAGATTCGGTAGGCTACCGAATTTGGCACCGCAAAAAAACCAACCTCAAGGGCAGCAGTGCCCGAACAAACCCAACAATAATCACTCTCACTTAGAATTTTGTAGGTTGCTTCTTTTTCAAAAGTCACGTGTGTCTTGAGCCACTCTTGCGAAATTCCCGCTTGTTCAGCCGCTCTGTCAAACAATTCTGTTACGTACGCTGCAGAAAGAGTTGGTGCAACGGGCACTCTACCCAAAACAAATGTTTGCAACTTCGAACTGAAGCGTTTTTCCAACTCATAAAGAGATTTCAAATAAAGGGGTACAAGGCGAATAAGTTCCGATTTCCGACTTCCTGGAAGCACCGCAATTTGAATTTTTTTGACATTGTCCACAGGCCTAGGCAACTCAGAACTCTCAACTTCTTCAACACCCCGGTCCTGCGTGCTCGTGCCATTTCCAAGACGAAAATCGCGCACGGCATCACACAGTGGATTGCCAACAAAAAAAGCGTTAATTCCAACGTCCCTAAATATTTTTTCTTCAAAGGGCAAAATGCATGTCACCAAGTGAGTAAACGAGCTCAATGCCTGAACTCTGTTCCAACCATGCGCCCACACCTTGGGTGCAATATGATAAAGAACCGTATTGCCGCGCTGATAAGCGTCACGAGCAAACTTCAAATTAAATCCTGGATAATCAACTAATACAACAACTAATGGACGCCTTTTTTCAATTTCCGCAAGCAACACTTCATACGCTTCGCGCACTCGAAAATACGCAGGAACCACTTCAGAAAAAGCCATTACCGCCAAGTCTTCGGTACGAACGAGAGCTTCAACACCCATTGCGCGCATGTGAGGCCCAGCGGCCCCCCAAATGGGAATGTCGTGAGCGCCTACCGCTGCCAATTCGGCCTTTAACGCCTTTAACACAGGCGCAACTTGAACATCACCGCTGGCTTCGCCAGCAACAACGCAGATTCCGCCCGAAATTGTCATACCGAAGTGTCCTCGCTACCGCCCGCAAGAGCCTCGGCTGTTGGACGAACAACACCACGTTTGCTGCTGCGAATAAACTCTACAAATTTTTTCGCGGCAACATCTTCCAGCAAACCATCGCGCTCAACTTGCGCAGCAGCGTCATCCACTGTGGGAAAAGCGCTTAAAAACATGGTTTTGTACACCTTACGCACATTGGAAAGATTTGATGCCGACAAACCACGGCGCCGCATAGCAACAACATTCAAACCTCGAATGTTTGCGCGATTGCCTTCCACAATTGAAAATGGAGGCACATCGTGAACAACAACCGATGACAAAGCAATCATTGCCATGTCACCAAGAACACAAAATTGATGAATAGCAGCAAATCCACCTAGCACAACCTGATTTTGCACCGTAACGTGCCCAGCCAAACTCGCACAATTGGCAAAAACATTTTGATTGCCAACGATGCAATCGTGCGCCACATGAGTATGGGCCATAAAAAGATTTTCATCGCCAACAACGGTTTCGCCGCAACCTGTCACGGTTCCTGGCTGAAGTGTTGCATACTCTCGAATGATATTCTTACGGCCAATTTTGAGAAGTGTCGGCTCACCTTTGTACTTAAGATCCTGAGGTGCGTGGCCAATACTTGCAAACGGATAAATTTCGTTCTCTTCGCCCAAAGTTGTATATCCAGTAATCACTGCATGCGAATGCAAACGAGTTCCTGCTCCCAACTTCACATTTGAACCAATCACGCAGTAAGGGCCAACATAAACCCCCCCCCCAATTTCGGCTCCCTTTTCAATTATGGACGTTGGATGAACGAATATTTCGGTCATTGTGTTCCCTTTCTAAAGAAGCGCGCGCCAAACTCCGCTTCTGTCACAACCTCGCCGTCAACTACGGCTTCGCCTTCAAAGAAAATAAACATTCCACGAGAGCGCTTGTGACGCACGCGAATTTCAACCAAATCTCCAGGGACAATTGGTCTTCTAAACTTTGCACTTTCAATGCTCGCAAGATTGCAACGGGAATCGCAATCGGTGCCGTCCATTTGAAAGGTTTTAAAAAACAGCACTGCGGCGGCTTGTGCCATGGCTTCAACAATAAGAACACCAGGCATTATGGGCATGCCTGGAAAATGTCCCGCAAAATAAGGTTCATTTGCACTCATGCATTTTTGCGCATGAATACTTTTCCCTAGCTCCATCGAAATCACTCTATCAAGCATCAAGAATGGCGGTCGATGGGGCAAAAGTGCGATAATATCCGAATAACCCATTTTTTCTTCAATTTTTTCGGTCACGACAAATCCTCCTCTAGTTTATTGCCTTGATGAAAAAAAACAAAATCAATTGTTCTAACTTGGGTTGCCCCCCTTCAAAATGCGGCGAAACAGTGCTTGCAGCTTAAGCCAATCTTTGTGAGGCATCACAGGCGATCCGGAATAAATACCCGACTTCTCCATTGAAGATGAAACTCCCGACTGAGCCATAATCATAGTGTTGTCGGCAATGGAAAGATGCCCAGCCACACCAACTTGCCCCGCCAGCGTCACACGGTTGCCAAGAGTGGCCGAACCAGCAACTCCAACAAGCCCGCAAAGGAAACAAGAATTTCCGATAGAAACATTATGTCCTACCTGAACAATACTATCAATTTTAGTATACTCACCAACAGTTGTGTCGTCCATTGCTCCACGATCAACAGAAGAATTTGAGCCCACTTCCACATCACTCGCCAAACGCACGCCACCAACCTGGGGAATTTTAATATTCTCGTGCCCGCTAGGCGCAAACCCAAAACCGTCGCCACCAATTACGGCTCCCGGATTCAAAATACACCGGTCGCCAAGGTGACATCCTTCGCGCACAACAGAATTTGGATACAAAACACAGTCGGCACCAATTGTAGAACCTGCGCCCACAAAAGCTCCGGAGTACAAAAGAGTGTTGGCACCAATCACAGCGCCGGGCCCCACAAATACAAACGGAAAAACAGTTGCCGACGCATGAACCTGTGCCGAACCGTCTACATAAGCCTGAGGCGAATGCCCCGAAAAACCAATCTTCGGCTCAAAAAAATACTGAGAAATTCGCGCAAATACTGCATAGGGATCTTTTGCTGTAAAAACTCTTCCAGCAAACGACGCAGAAAGCTCTTCTGCCGCCGCAGCAGAACAAACAATTGCACCAGCCTTGCTCACAAGAGCGCTTTTCAGATATTTGGGATTCGCCAAAAAAGATAGCAGCGATAGTTCTGCTTTTTCCAGCGTTCCAATACCCAAAAATTCTATCTCAGGCTTTGTATCACCAAACTCGAGACATCCAAATTGTTCAACTAGTTTGCGCGAACTCAGTGTTTTCATTTCTTGTGTTTCTTATTATATTCTGCAACAATTTCGTTTGTAATATCTTCAATTTTTGAAGCATAAAGCAATGCGCCCGTACCCTGCTCAAATACAAAATCGAAACCATTCTTTTTCGAATACTCGTCCAAAATAAGAAGCATTTTGTTCAGTATTTTTCCAGTTTCCTTTTGTTCACGTTCCCGAAATTCTTGTTCAAAATCCATTCTGGAACGCTGAAATGCTTCATACTTCTTTTGAAGCTCTTTTTGTTTTTCGGCCTTTGCAGAATCGGGCATCACAGCAAACTGCGACTGAAAGTCGTCGGACATACGCTTGAGTTCCTGCTCGGATGCGGCGAGATCTTCGTGCTTCTTTTTAGCATCCTTATCAATAACATCGCGCGCAGTTTTTCCTTCATTTGTTTGAAGAATAGCTTGTTGCACATTAATGAACCCAACACGCAAGCCCTTCATTGTTTCGCCAGCTTTGGCCGTTTCACGCAAACCAGCCGTTTTGCCACCCTTAGTTTGACCAAACGCCGGAACCGCAAGCGCCAACACCGATGGAATAAGAACAGTCCGAATCACCTTCTTCATGATGCCTTCTCCTCAAAAAAACCGCGTTCAAAATGCGGCAGCGTTATCAAACCCAATTGTGAACACAAAATCACCCTGACCCAATCGACCCTTTTCAAGGCGCCACGCCCACTCAAATCGGAACGGCGCGATAGGGGTCATCCAACGGATACCCATGCCAACATCGTGACGCAATTTGTTAAATGTAAATTGCTCGTTGTCGGCAAGAATTGTTCCAGACTCAACAAACGTCACCAAACGCAAATTTGCTTCCTGAATAAGAGGCACAAAATACTCTGCAGCACCATAAATACGCGTCATACCCCCCAATGCGACATCCACGGGAGCCAATGCGCGAGGAGAATCAATCATGGCACGCCGCGGTGAAATGGGATCTCGTTGAAAAGCGCGCATGTTATATTGTCCACCCAACTTGAGACGCTCCCAAACAGGCACACGTTCATCAGCAATAGGATAAACAAAGCCAGGCTCAAAAGCGAATCTAAAATTGGACTGAAAATCGTCGGAAAAATTAATTGGAACATAATAAACAGCTGAAAAATCGGTTTTTCCAAATTTGTAATCGCCGCCCAACAAATGCACCGCCAATGTGTTGGAAACAGAACCATAGTACCCAGACGTGGGCAAACGAAAATTATTGGTGCGATCGTAGGTTAACGATTGCGATAGGCGCTCGGTATCGCCCTCCTCAGTCATGAATCGAAACACGGGATTAATATTATCAGTTTTCACACGCTCATAAGAATATCCCAAATTGAGACGAAGATCCTCAAAAATTTCCCGACCTATACTGACACCGCCACGGGTACGTCGCGAAACGCGCTCGGGTTCAGACTTAATGGGTCGCGTATATTCAAAATCGAACTTTCCGTACGTGGTTAAGCTCCACAAACTGTCGTTAATGGCCGGTTCTGTGAAACGAATATCCAAACCCCAGTTTGGATTTGTTGAGGTGTCGTTCTTGGTAAGATTTCCAGTGAGGCTAGAGTCCCAACCTTTACCTAAGAAGTTAGCTTCGTTGTAAGCTCCCTGAAGAACAAAATTAACAACACCATTCGCGGCAGGCGATGCGCCAATGGACGCATTCAAACTTCCCGTCGACTTTTCTTTTACCTTTACGCGCAAATCTACAGCTCTATTTTTGGCATCAGGAACGCGTTGAACCTGAACTTCTTGAAAATACCCCAGGCGATCGATAGCTTCCCGACTCTTCTCAATACGCGTGGCATGGAAGCGCTCACCTTCGGCAACTCGGATATTACGACGAATCACGTTATCACGAGTTTTTGTGTTTCCTTCAATGGTGATGCTACGAAAGTACGCTTTTTCGCCTTTTGTAATTTTCCACACGATATCCACAGTTCTGGCAGAGCGATTGGTGGTGGTTTCTGGCACAATGTCCACAAATGCGTAACCCTCGTCGCCATACATATCAGTAAGAGTTTTTACGTCATTCTGAAACTGCGAGATTCGAAATAAGTTCTTTTCTTTAAGAGCCATTTTGCTATGAAGTGTTTCCACGGGAATAGCCAAGTCTCCTGCAAACGCAATTTTTCCAACGTTAAACTGTTCCCCTTCTTCCAGATTAAAGGAAATATCAACACGCTGGCGAGCCGGAGAAAGCCGAGCAAGCGGAGACGATACATCCGCTTCAATATACCCGTTATCTTTGTACAAATACGACAAAAATTCACGGTCGCGCGCCACAAATTCATCCCGAAACATTCCGGTGCTATTTAAAAAAGAGCCCCAACGCTTTTCGCCCAACATCATGCCATTTTTTAACTCGGAATCACTAAAATAGCTATTCCCCATAATACTAATGCGTCCAACCACAACAGGATTGTTCTCGATAACACTAAAAACCAGAACAACTTCGCCAGCGGCATTCGAACGAGTTTCGTACGAAACTCGTGCCAAATAGAAACCTTTTTCGACGTACATTTGTTCTATGGTACGAACATCGCCACCGAGTTTTTTTTCATCCACAATTGTATAGCGTTTTGTGAGTAACTTTTCCCCAATTGAAGAGGTTGTAACTTCACGAAAGCCCTCATACTGAATATCACTAATGATTGGCTTTTCCACAACAGAAACAACCAGCACAACGCCATCTTTTCCGTCGGTTTCATCCATGCGCACGTCCTGAAAAAATCCACTACGATAAATCGCACGAATATCGGAGCGAATTTCTGAGGCGGCAACAATAGACCCCACTCGCGAACTCAAAAGGCCCATTATGGCCTCGGCCTGGACGGCGTGATTGCCTACCACCCGAATCTCAACAATTTTTTGAGACGATGCGAAAGCCAATGCCCCAAAAAACACGGCTGCAACAAACCAACGCAAAAGACGCAAAGAACGAAGACAATGTGCCAAGGAATATACCCTCTGTGACATGAATGGGCTACTTTTCAGCGTGCACTATTCCCCAATCCGCAAAATTTTGCAAACAGCGGCCTAGGATTTGGCCTTTGGAGAATCGCATCCAGGGAGTTCTCAAACACTCCACTCCGCTTCGTTCATGCTCGATCGGCTATCACGGACAATGATTCCATCGCGGAACTCAATGACGCGCGGAAGGGTAGAGGCAAAAGAAAGATTGTGCGTAACCACCACCAAGGTGGTTCCAAAGTCTTTATTCATTTCCAATAGAAGTGCATGAATTTTTGCCGCGTTAACGGAATCCAGATTTCCAGAGGGCTCGTCGGCCAACAGAAGCAACGGATCATTGATAAGTGCACGCGCAATGGCGATACGTTGCTGTTCGCCACCACTCAACTGACCCGGAAAATGATGCGCTCTATGCGACATAGAAACTCGGTCTATGAGTTTTTGAGCACGAGTCCTCACATCAAAATCTTTTTTGCCTAAAATTAAGGCAGGCATCATAACATTTTCGAGAGCAGTAAACTCTTGCAGCAAGTTGTTATGCTGAAAAACAAATCCCACATGAGAATTCCGGAAACAACTCACTTCCCGATCGGTACCGGAAAAAGGATCGAAGCCACCAATGTGAACCGATCCCGATGACGGCGAATCCAAAGCACCAAGAATATGCAAGAGAGTGCTTTTTCCAGAGCCACTTTCGCCAACAATGGCAGCAGCCTCGCCTTTTTGTAAACGAAAAGAAACGCCACGCAAGGCATCCACCCTGCCATCGCCAACCAAAAATGTTTTCCAAAGAGTAGAGACGTCGATAGCGCTGCTCACGCAAATCCTCCGCGATCTGAAATGGTTTCAACAACATCAATCCGCATCACTTCAAATGCGGGCCACACCGAGGCCACAGCTGCAAGCACAACACTTCCAATAGAAACAAAACCAACATCAAACCAATTCACCAAAACAGGCAAAGGCTTGTCGCTGTATGCTCCAGTCAGAAAAGCTAAAAAATTTCCCTTCACCAACTCAAGAATCCCGAAGGAAAGCGCAAGTCCAACCAAAACTCCAACCAAACCAATTCCAATTCCATGCAACAAAAATATGAGTCCAAGGTCTTTTCGACGCAAACCCAAAGCCCTTAATATTGCCATTTCGCGAGCTTTGCGGCGTACAGCCAAAACAAGCGTTATAGTGATGCTAAAACAAGCCACCAAAATAACAACAAACATCACAAATTTCATAGCCCAACGCTCTAACCTAAGCGCACGCACAAAGGCCTGATTCGCTTCGGTCCAAGGTTTAGCGCGCAACTTGCGCGGTTCCAGTTTTTTGTTAAGCGCCTTAACAACGTTGTCCAAATCCAAGGGATCGCGGACTCGCACCTGAACCCCTGCCCAAAACCCTTCCGTTCCAAAAAAATGATTAACAAAATCCAGGGAAGCAACAACTAATTTGCTATCAAATGCCGGATTTCCAGTACGCAGCTCATCGGCTGCGACAACCGGAAATTGTCGAGGCGCCAAACCAGCAGGCCCTTCTTCCGATGTTACCGAAACCAATGTCAGACGGTCGCCGAGCTCAGCGTTCACGTGAAACAGAATTTGATTCCCAACAAATACGGCAGGAAATTTTTCCGATGGCTGAACATTTTCAGGGCTGATTTCGCGAGTTAGTATTTGCAAATTTTTATTCCGAGTTTTGGACTCCAACTGCGAACTCAGCCGTGCCGACACCGGGTCAATTCCCCACAAAACAACCGTGCTTGGACGAGCGCTCGACTGCAAAATAGCATCGCCGCGCTGGAACGGCGATACAGCTACAATTCCAGCGTGTGCCTCACGAATTTCTTTTAGCAAAGAGGCCTCTTCAGGAATAAAGCCGAAAGAATCCTTCACAACAACTTCAACGTGACTGTCCACTGCCAACAAACGATCTTCCAAATTGCGAACAAATCCGGCCATAATACTAAGCACAACAACAAATGCAGCCACGCCAACAGCCACACCCAGCATGGGAAGAAACACACCAATTGCTCCGCGTGTTCGCGTTCTACGGGTCATCCATGATGAAACCAAATATCGCAAAATAATCAGACGAACTGCCCGAGCCGACGAATTTATTTTCACCGCGCACCCAAAATAGAAAGAACACCGTCAACCATGGCGCGTGCACAAGCGTAGATATCGGCAGGAGAGGCATCGTCAATCATGTATGCAGGAACCGAAACCAATTTATTCAAATGATCGACACAAGCTTCACCCGAACCACACAAAACAACATCGCAGCCCCAGTTTTTTGCCGCATCAATGGTTTCTTTTGCCGAACCATTTCCAAGCGTAATTTGCACGTTTTTCAGAGACTTCTCACGAGTAGCTAACCCCAACAACACCGGGGCAATACACATTGCACAAATAACCTTGCGCGCTTCCAGGAATGCAAACAGCACTTTACGAACATCCAAAGCAAGTGTTGCATCAACGCCCCGAAAGGCAAAATCACACAAATTTTTTGCCACACCAAATCCGCCACTAAAGGCAAGCACATCAAAATCAGAAACATTCAACGCCGAAAGGGCTTGAACTTGCCCCCTCGCAATACGAGCGGCTTCATCCAACATTGAACGGCAAGTTCCCAACACTTCCATACCGGTGTTATGATTTATCACATGAAAAGTGTCCCGTTCGGGAGCAAAAAACGAAACCGAAAACCCTGCCTGCGACAGAGCAATCATGGCACTCACAGCTTCGGTAATTTCGCTTCCATCGCGAGCACCACAACCAGCCAACACCAACGCGACCCGATATCGAGAATGCAAACCCAGATAACCACCTGGACTCATTGCTGCTACAAAATGATTGCTAAACATAAGCGTCCTCCTTGTTTTGCAAGAGAGAGGCACTAATCTACATCAAATCATCAACAGGAACAAGTTTCCTACCAAATGAAATTTCGCTTTGCCTTATGTATATTTCACGGGCAAAACGACTGTATTTTTTGTCATTTGAAATTTCTGAAAGCTCTTTTGCCAAAAATGAGAGCGTTTTCATGCGGGCGACAAAATTTTCTTCACGATCGCCCACAACAACACCTTTAACCGTACTCGCCATGTAATCGTTCAACTCACCAACACCATGAACAAAGACCCAGTGTGAGCGCTCAAAGTTTTCTCGCACACGCGCTCGAAGCGCTTCTTTCGCAACAGCATCAGCTTCCGATTTAGCATTTACTCCCAAGAAATAAGCTCGATATTCATTAAGAAGATCTGAATATTTTTGAAATGAAGGCCTATAGTCATTCAAAAAGACACTCACGGCAATTTGTGTTGTGTTTTTTGGCAAAGAAAAAACCATACCCTGTGTTTGATGATCAACTGGCGGCGAGATAGAATCTCGATCTTTTTGGGAATGAATTTGCGGCTCATACACTTGCGGCGCACTTAACGGACGAGGAGAAGATTCTGTTTCAGGAACCTTTTCTTCGTTACTTTTTTGTTCTGCTTTTGTAGAAGCATTTTCTTGCGCACCAGCATCGGGCTTGCCATCCAAAAGAAGCTCTGAATCATTACTAGTCACACAAGCCGAAGTACCTACAATACCTGCAACAAAAGCAACAATCGCCAAACACTTTCGCAGTGTTCTTTTTCCCACAACGCTATCTCCCAATCAAAGAAATACGCAGGCCGGCTCGCGAACGAATTTGAAATGGCGACGAAGCCTGAAGACTCACAAACGGACCAACATCAAATATACCGCCCCACCCCCAATAAGCACCAGCAGACAAAGACAAACTCGTAAGTGCAAAAGACCAATGGGGCACAACCTCGCTGTTTGCAGGTAAAGGATCATCAGAATATCGAACGGCTTTGACCCATTTTAGAGGAAAACATCCGATTCGTGCATCCCAAGAAAAGGATTGTAATGACGCTTCTATCGTTTTTTCGGAACGAGTTGCAGCTATAAGACCCAACTCCATAGAATTCGTCTCAGCATAAAAATTTGAGTTCCCACCCCACGGATCGGAGGCATTCAGATACGTCCCGCCGTTATAGGTTACAATTCCCAAACCAAGGAAGGTTGTTGAATCTTTCGGCGCAGAATCCGAAGGCGAACTTTCAGGAGGATTTGCCTGAACTGGTATTGCAGCGTTTGTTGCCGCGTTTGTTGCCGCGTTTGTTGCAGCGTTTGTTGCAGCATTTGTTGCAGCATTTGTTGCAGCATTTGTTGCAGCATTTGCTGAAGCAATTCCCCTTGCCACCCCCATCAATATCGCATCAATAGAGACCAAGAAATTTGCTCCATACGAAAAATCGTACATAAATTTTGTGCCCTTTGGCCTATAAACACTCCACCACGAACCAAAATCAATGTCAGCTCGAAAGAGTTCATTTTTCTTTTCACCTTCTTTACCAAAGCTTTCCTCCTTCATTTTTTCAATATCACGCGCCAGGGCTGAGGGCGTGGGCTTGGGCGAAGGAACAGGCGCAGGCGGAGGTGGGAGAGGAGGCAAGATCCCCTTGTCAATCAAACGCTCAGTCCGCTCCTGCGTATTTTCACGACCATCACCTTCCGAAGGACCCTGTTTTTTTGAGGGAAGGACAATGTACACATCCCCAGGTTTAGGAAAACTTTTCCCAGCAGGTTCAATCTGATTCTGCGCAACGAAAACTGGCACAATCTGGGACAACAGCAGCAACATTGCAAAAATCCTCCAGTCAGTCGGCACGTCTCCATTCTACCCTGCCCAACCTTTTCCTCACTTAACCCGATCGCGCAATATCGCCAAAATTCTATCACCTTTTGCTTTTCTTGCATGCCTCAAAGTTCAATCCAGGGCTCATGCTTAAAGGACAACAAGGAGCAAGGCGACATGAATCCCGGAAACGTCACAAATTGCACTTTCCGCTTCATATGGCGACCGTTCGAAAGACAGGGGGCGCTGTCGTGCTTATTGCTAACTCTCATTTTCAACATCTTTTTCACACCCCTGGTATATGCTGATTCATCAATTCGAACCGGTCCTGCCTATTTTGAACGCGATCTCATGCTTCTAAGCATCGCAATTGTTTCACTGATTCTTTTTCATTTCTTGAAAACCAAAACCGAACGAGTTCGCACACGGCCTATTGGACGACGCATTACAGATCTCACAAAATTCGGTGGGCGCATGAATATAGAAGAACCACCCAACAATGAAATTATTCCATTTACAAACACCAACTGGGAGCCTTCACAACAAGAAGTCTACTCAACTTTTCCCACAGAACGCCTTGCGCACTGGCAAATTTCTTTATTCTCAGTGACACCTATCACAACATCGCTAGAGCGATTTGGAGCAACAAACAGCGGTCTTTTTGTGTTCGCAAACAACAAGGACGATGCAGAAAGATTTATTTCGCCATTGCAAAGAAAGATTGTAAGCCGTTATCGTGCGCAATTTTCCAATATTTCAGTCATGCATCTCACTCCTCCAACATCCGAAATATCCTCATTCACCTGGCTTCCCAACGATCTCGCAATATGGAATGCAATTATTGGATTCGTAGACGAATGCCTAGCAATTTCCGAATTGTTAGACTGCGAACCTTCGCTCAGCATATGTCGCGGACTCTGCTTTTGGATTGAAATCGAATGGCCCGCAGACCTGTACACAGAATGGATTCAAAAAATCGGCTCAGAAACCCCAGAACTGGAATTCACAAGCGAAGACGGCAACGTGGGACTCCGTTTGCATATTTCTTTCCCGCAGTCTCTAGTTCCACAAGCTGCTTTGGCTGCACAAAAACGAACAGCGGAAAAACAAACTGCCTAATATCTTTGAACACAAATCAACCGTTGCGAAAGCATTTTTCGTGCATTCAAGAGTTACGGATTCTTCGCAACTTTTCTCGACTTCGCCTTCAACTTAGAGCGAGTTCCAGCCTTTGCTCGAGGCCTATCAAACAAGGCAACTCCCCCTTGTCCCACTGTTACAGCACTAGACTCCGAGGCTTCGTACGAAAAAGGAATCGTTCCTTTATACGTTATCCACGAATAATTTGTACGGCCATCCTCAAGACCCACTTCATCGATAATGGGAATTTCATTTTCAGGTTCGGGAGTCAAGTTCGCAGACGTCGTCATACATCCCGTTGCAGCACCCAGAAATCCCCAAACACAAAACAGCATACGCAATGAAATGTTTTTCATACCTCTCTCCCTTTTCAAAAAAGATTCGATATTCAGGCTTCTCGATGCAAGTTGCATGCCAAGCCCCCTACCCAAAATTGAATTGACGTTCCCCATGAAATCAGATACATGCAGAGTTCGACTCAAAAGCAAAAACATAAAATTTGAAAAAATTGTCTACTTATTAGACAAACTGTATAAACATTGGACACCATGATGAAGCGACTTTACACGGTAAAAGAACTCGCAGACGAAGCTGGAATTTCAACATCAGCCTTGAGAGCCTGGGAAAGACGTTTTGCCATTTTTTCGCCCAATCGAACCCCAGGTGGCCACAGACTTTACACTCGGGACGATCTCAAAATTCTCTGGTACGTAAAAAAACAACAAGCAAGTGGGCGCGACCTCAAAGAAATTTCGAGTTGCGGACATGAGGCACTCTTAAAGTCTGCTCGAAGTTTTTTTGGCACAGAGTCACACACCGCTCTCGACAATTCCATCCCTTCAAGCAATTCACACAACACCATTTCCGCCTACCCCAATTCCAAACCAGCGGAGACAAGCGAACAAGACATCATTTGCGCACTAAAAGCATGTCAACTTGAAGTCGCTCAACGCATGGTCGAGAACTTGTACTCGGTTTCCACATCAGGCATCGACTTCGTAAGCTGCGCGCTTTGTATCATGTCACACATCTGCAATCCCTCGCTCAGCATTTGCAACTGCTGCGTTGCGTTTTTTCACAATATAGTAAAACACCTCTGCCAAGATTTCATACTTCACTCCAAAGTCCCTGCTAAGGGAATAGCCCTGTGCCTAAATCTTTCTAACAACGAATCAGTCACATCTCTTACAGAAAACCTCCGTTTTCTCCAGGCCGCGCTCTATTTGCGTCAATGGGGATATGCTGTTGTCCTAGTAGATGAATCTATCGCTACGCCCGACATCCCAAATCTTGTTAGAGGAACAAAACCGCTTCTAGTATACATTTCTACATCAAATGCCAGCAACGATGCGCAGGTCTTGCAGGAAATCAGCAGCACAATTTCAACCACATCCCTGTGCTGCGTCGTTACACAAAAAAGCGAAAGTCAAAATGATTCAGACACCAATAACAAAAATTTAAATCTAAAAAATATGAATTTCTATTTCGTAAATTCAATGCTCGAATTCGAAATTCTGGCACTAAGACGCATGGAAAACCAAACACAACCCCCTCAAGAACTTTTACAAAATTTCTTACTCGAATATCATTAATTATCGTTACATATCAATAATTACGGCCTCTCAAAACCATTTCCTCTCAATTCGCAGGCTGCACTTTAATCTTGAACTTGCACCTTCCTGCCTTAACCACATCTTGTTCACTTATTTTAACCGCTCTCGAAATCTTAATTCCGTTAACAACAACTCCGTTCGTACTACCAAGATCCTCAACCCAAGCGTTAGCATCGTCATCAATAAAAAAACGTGCATGCTTTCGAGAAAGTTCATCGTCCCTGGAAAACGCCCCCAAATCAACCAACCTTCCCAAAACAATTTCACCCTTTACCTTTAGCGTTTCGAAAGTGCCGTCCCCATATGTCACATCAGCAACAATGCATAATTCTTTCAAAAAAAGACTGCGTTCCCGCATAAAAATATCATCAATTTCTTTCGCACCAGAAGCCTCCGGCGGCAAATAGTTTGCAGGGTCCAGCGCCTGCCCATTCGAATCCGTTTTTCCAACTTCATCCGACGCAAAATCAAACACAAAATCCGTCTTCCCAACACGGATACGATCTCCGGGCTGTAGACGACTTTTTACAATACGCTGCCCATTCACAAATGTTCCGTTTGTACTGTGCAAATCAAACAAATGAAAATCACCGTTCAAAATTTGAATCTGACAATGCGACGATGAAACTTCGCCGTCATCAAGCACAACATCAGTGCGCTCACGCCCAATAACAGTTAGTGCCGCCTGCAACGGAATAGTCTCCAATTGCATTTCACCTTGCATCACCTTGAGAATTCCACGCTTCTCTTGCATCATCACCGTACCGCCCAAACACTCTCAACAAAAACAATTCAACAACTCTTATCTTTCTATGTTAGCATCCCTGGACCCCTCTCGACGAGAACGAAACGCCAAACCCTTGCCAACAAAACTTTCCGACGTAAAGTATAATAGGCACAAACTATTGGAGGCCTCATGACCGAAACAAATTCCGAAACCATGTCACTCTTTGGACTTCTCGTTTTAAGCCTCGGAAACGCGGCACTATTAGGAATTGGACTTGTTCCCGATCCAGCAACCAACAAAACGACCGTGAACTTAGAACTTGCGCGACACAACATTGAGTTTTTAACAATGCTTCAAGAAAAAACAAAAGGAAACCTGACTGCCGAGGAACAACGCCTGCTAGAAGACATCCTTTATGATCTTCGTCTCAAGTATGTTGAAGCTCGTCGTGGTGTGTGCTAGGGTGGCCAGTCTTGTTTGGAGGTTTCATGAGTGACACGATTCCGATAACGCCCGAAGGCTACGAACGCATCCGCGAAGAACTCAAACGTTTGAAAACAATTGAGCGCCCGAGCGTCATCCAAGAAATTGCAGAAGCCCGCGCACTAGGCGATCTTTCTGAGAATGCTGAGTACCATTCTGCTCGCGAAAAACAGGGATTCATTGAATCTCGCATTTCCGATCTCGACTCCAAGCTTGCAAGACTCAACGTTATTGTGCCACCTCAAAAAGGTATACCTGAAGCGGTCGTTTTCGGTTCTTACGTCCGCCTGCGCGATGTCACCGACGGTCAGCATGCCGCAGATCAACGATATCGCATTGTTGGCGACCTCGAGGCAGATGTCAAAAACAATTCTATTTCGCTTTCAAGCCCTATAGCACGCTCACTTATCAACAAACACGTCGGCGACGTTGTTTCCGTTATTCTTCCTCGCGGCGAAAAGGAATACGAAATCATAGCAATTTCGTACGAATAATTTCTCAATTCCACAATGATTCACAATTGGTGTCGAGAGAATTTAAAGTTTCTCAACTCATCGTCATTTTCAGAATGGAAATGGCCCGAATTTGCGAGCAGGGTTAGGGACAACTGAACCATCCTAGCGATCTCCCTCTGTACTTGTTTGCCACGTCATCCCAAGCTGAAGTAGAGCCCCCTTTGCAGCAATATCAAGCTTCTCAAGTGCACTTGTTTTTTGAGACCCAAAAGTGCAGACACTGCGAATACCAACGCACTGAATACTCAGAAATCGATAACCCAATGCAACCGAAAAAGCCGTATTGCCTTCCGAGAATAAATCGAGTTGACCAAGTATTGCTGCGGAATGCGGAATTGCAGCAAGCAACTGCTCACTTCCATCGTTCAAACAAGTTTTCATCCACGGAAAAGTTGTTCCTGTATACTGCCCCATTAATACAAAACGCTGTGCTTCGGAAAAACTCTTCACTACGCCAAACGTCATTGAGGGAAAGGAAAAACTAGGACCTGCCCGAAACCCACGCCCCCCACAACCCATAGCATCATTTCCCCCAACATCCGACCAGTCGTGATAAAAAGCAACATCAGTACCAACTACGCCGCCAATTCCACGAATAAACTGAAAATGAAATGCATAGCGCAACACCAGCCCCGGAGAAAAACTCCACTTTGCAGCATTCTTCACTCCACCGGCCTCATGGATATCCCACTCTATTTGCTGAACAGACGAGAGAAGGCTAACATTACCCCCGGGCCGGAAAGTAATGGATTCAGAAGGCCCAAAGGCAAACGCACATGGAACGCACATGAGGGACGACAAAATGGCTATCCAAATTTCTTTACGCATCAACCCTCGCATTCCGCGCACAAAAATCTCTGTGCGAAATATAGCTTCCGACATGTTTCTTGCAATTCCAATTCTTGCAATCGCTTTGGACACCAACATTTTGCAGTCGGTCAACCGCGTAGGAATGACCGCTGGAACGTGTTACCTTCTCGCAACACTCTCCACGCCCCTACGCCGTTACCTATGGTGCGAAATGGTCGTAATCCTTTTCTATCCTGCTTCATCCACCATACTCTTGGCAACATGCTTCTTCTTTTTGCGTCTTTGGAAAGAAGCCAAACTCCAAAGAGGCTCAGACGAGCGAAGTCGAACAGGAATTCTAACGGATTTAGGCTTTCGCCTCCAGGCAATGAATCCAACGCCCCCAACCTGGGCGCTGATATCAGCAATCGCAGCCTGGCTTTCTGAACTCATCACCCGTCTTTGGGGTATTTCAGGCATTTCTTGGATTCCCTTCTGGTTATTTGCCACCACCATGGTGTCAGTGCTAACCTCTAGCCTGAAGACTGAGGAAAAGAGAAACTCATGAATAACACAGGCATCCGGCTAGGAAGATCTCAAGTTTTCGTAATCGGATTCATTTCATTTTTTATTATTATTTTGCTGCTTTTGCGCATCATACTCATTCCAATTCTTATTGCATTCCTTATTGCATTCGTTCTAGATCCACTCATTTCTAAAGTGGAAAAGCACGGAGTGAAACGTTGGGCCACATCGTTCGCCGTTGTTATTTTGGGTTGTTTTCTAGTCATACTTGCAGCCTGGATTCTTCTGCCCATTTTGTTTGATCAGCTTCAAACTCTGTTTTCACAATTCCCTGCTTTCAAAAAACACGCCGAGGAACGATGGCTACCCATCATCTTGGAAACGAGTAAACAGTTTTTCGGCACCCATACGCGAGAAGACACTGAGTCAAAACTCCGTGAAATTCTTTCGTCGTCTTTTTTTCCACAACCCGAAGCACTTCTCTCGGGAATTTCCAAAGGAACCCAAAAAGTTGCTTTCTGGGTTCTTGAAGTGGTGATCACCCCAATTATTACGTTCTTTGTTCTCAAGAACGTTCCAGAGATGATGCAAAAAGTACGCAGCGCAATTCCCTTAGACGTGCGCGAAAAATACTCACCTGTCGTGCGCGAATTCAATAACACACTCCACAACGTTTTACTTGGGCAGGTTCTTACGGTCACATTGCTCAGCATATTATACTCAACTGCCTTCACATTCGCCGGTATGCCGCTCGGGTTTGCTGTAGGATTTATCACAGGAATCGTCCGTCTCATTCCTTATATGGACATCGTTATTGGCGGTTCCCTTGCGATATTTGTTCTCATCACTCACACTCCAATTGCAACATCCGTCATTGTTGCCTCGGGCGCTAGCTTTGCCGCCATCCAAATTCTCGACATGTTTCTGCTCACTCCCCGAATTTTGGGAAAGTTTTCGGGAATTCATCCACTCCTTATCGTACTAGCTGTTCTTTGTTTTGGCGACTGGCTTGGATTCTTGGGAGTTCTACTCGCAATTCCCCTGGCAGCAATAGCTCGCGTGGCAATAACTTCTCTGCTGAACGAATATCAGCAGTCTGATTTTTTCAGAAACGGAAAGCATGTCAAAACAATGGAATGACCTCTTTATTGAGGCCACAAAACCACACTGGGATGCAATGCTGCGCTTTGCGCACTCACTGGCACCATCCCATATGGAAGCCGAAGATATTCATCAAAGCGCTCTCCTAAAGGCACTCAAGGCATTTCCCAACTTTGTTCAAGAAAAATCCAAGCTGGCTCTGCCCAATCAATCGTCTCACGAACCTCCACCCGAACTCTCGGGTGTGGCTTTGTCCCAAAATGCACATCTGCGCAACTGGCTCATGAAAATTGTAAAAAACACTTGGCTCGATTCCATGCCCATGTATCGCCGCCTGGTTCTCGACAACGATGGCAACATTCTTGGCAATGTGTCGGTTGACCCCATTGAGTTTGGCGAACTCGAAAGTGGAAAAAAGCAACTGCTTTCTGAGGAAGAACGCCAATTCTGGGAGTCCGCCCTAGATGATGAATGGTTGACAAAAATCAACACACTCAACAGTCGGCAAAAAAGTGCTCTCTTTTTGGCAGCTCACGATTACAGTTACAAAGAAATCTCTGAAATTCTGGATATTCCGACCGGAACTGTTATGAGCACACTTTCTCGTACAATTCAGAAGCTCAAGAAAACGTCAAATTAAGTGCTTCCATGGAATAAAGAGCCCCTCCTCTCCGTATTGTGGACGGGAGTGAAATTTGTATGAATTATTCTTTGAACAACAAGAACAACTGGAAATCACAAATTGCACACCATTTCGGTAACTTCCATCTTTCACCAGAAAGATCCCTCGAACTCGAAACACTCCTTCGAAACACCGACCTTCACATCACAGAGGGCCCCACAAAGGCTTCGCTGTTTACTTTAGCTTTACAGCGCCTGCACCAATCGGGAATAGGATACGCTGCCGCGGCGCTTGCTGCAGCTGCTCTCACATTTGCAATAGTTGACACATCTACTCAAGGGAAAGACTCTATCGAAGAACTCGCAAGCGTGGCTACCAAACCCTATCCACCAGATTTCGACTTGGAAGGCGACGCCACTGCGTTTCAAGCCATTATGCAAGAACTCATGCCCAACGAAACCTTTACTGCAGAAATTCCCAAACAAATCCAGGCTAAGTTTGCTCCCGCAGCTGGACGCTTCTTCACATGGGGCGGCGAATCGGGCGTACGCATCAATCTGGTGAGCAACAATTCAGGCACAGGACTCCAAAACGGCGCAGCTCTTTATATTGTAAGACTTCCTAAACACGCCGTTAAACAGTTCCCACTTGAAAAAACAACAAAAAAAATCAAGGGTATCGCCGGCAAAGACAAAAGCGTCAAGGCGTGGCGCGATGGTAGGTATGGTTTCGCACTTGTTCAATATGTCGCCATAAATGAAGGTAACCCTTCCGTAGAAGAACCCTGAACCAGCGATCCTCACATCAGCCTGAGGAACTCGAAATGAGCAGAAATCCTGATCCAGCCCCTACAAAATTCCGCCCCACAGCACTCGACTACCAAATCCAGCACAAACAACGCCTCTCGTGGATGCCTTGGCTCTTCAGTTCCCTCAAACCCAAACATCTCGAATGGGCTATTCCTTGGCAGGAACAAATTCAACAGAAACTTGTTGCGCTAGAAACGGTGACAATTGAGAGTGCGTGTTTTGTGGCGCCTACTGCTCATATTTTTGGTGAGCCCGGGCGCACTGTTGAAATACAAAGCGGAACCAATGTTGCCGCTGATGTGTTTATTCACGGCCCTGTTACCATAGGCAAAAATGTTGGAATTAATGCGCGCGTTTCTATAGATGGCGGAGCAAACGGAGTTGTTATTGGAAATGACACACGCATTGCAACTGGAACAGCTATTTATGCATTCAATCACCTTACCGAACCTGACCGACTCGTACGAGACCAGCCTGTTCGTTCACAGGGAATCCGTATTGGTTGCGACGTTTGGATTGGCGCAAATGTCAACATCACTGACGGCGTTACCATAGGAGATCACGCGGTCATTGCCATGGGCGCTGTTGTTACAAAAGATGTACCAGAGTGGGCCATTGTAGCCGGTGTCCCAGCGAAAATGATTGGCGACAGACGCACTCAAAAATCAAATTCTTAGCGTTTCTTTGTGGATGCCCGAATGGCTCTTTCCAAATCGGCAATAACATCCTGAGGATCTTCTAACCCAACAGACAAACGAATAAGACCATCGGTAATTCCTGAATGTTCTTGCTGTTCTGGTTCAATTTCCGAGTGTGTCATGGTTTTGGGATGTTCAATCAAAGTTTCGGTGCCACCTAAGCTTACTGCCAAGCGACAAAGCTTTACGGCATTCAAAAGTTTAAATGCCCGGGCCTTTCCGCCCTTCACTTCAAACGAAATCAAAGAGCCATCGCCCGTGCACTGCTTCTGAAGAATTTTAGCTTGTTCCGATCCTTTTGCGAAAAATCCCGGATAATAAATTTTTTCGATTTCTTTATTTTTCGCCAAATATGCAGCTACAATTGCAGCATTTTGAGCTTGCGTTGTCATGCGTACTTTAAGCGTTTCCAAACTGCGCAGCATAAGCCAACTTGTAAACGGTGCGCTCATGGTGCCCAAAAAACTACGATAGCCTTTCACAGGAGCCATAAGTTCTTTGTCGCCAACCACAGCGCCAGCAATGAGATCGCTGTGCCCACCAATGAATTTTGTGGCAGAATAAATAGAAAGATCAGCCCCCAGTTGAACTGGTTTCTGAAAAACCGGCCCCAACAAAGTATTGTCGACACAGAAAACAATATTGCGCTTAAACTTCTTTTCCAAAGCCCGACGTTCTTTGTTTACAGCTTCAATATCTGTCATTGTAAGAGTGGGATTTGAAGGGGTTTCAACAAAAATCATTTTGAGCTTAGGATCACGAACAGCACGCAGCGCGGTTACAGGCGCGGTTGCGTCTATGGGGATGACGCGAATTCCAAACTCTTTCAAAATTTCTGTAAAAAAGTGACTTGTTCCACCATAAATAGGAATGGTATATGCAATAGAATCGCCGGGTTTACAATGAGCAAGAACCACAGTACTGATAGCTGCCATTCCCGATGCAAAAACAGCCGCATCACCAGCTTCCTCCCAAACAGCCAAACGAGTTTCCAATATTTCAAGCTCAGGGTTATTCAAACGGCTGTAAATAAGACCAGGAACTTTTTTTGCCTTCTTTTTTCCGAGTGCAATAGCAAAAAATTCTTCGCCGTCCTCGGCAGTTTTAAACATAAAAGTACTTGTTAAAAACAATGGCGGCTTAACCGCCCCCTCCGACCACCAAGGGTTATAACCTAGGCCCATCATGTGGGTTTCCGGCGATTCCTTGTGAACAACTTTGTGAACAATTTTCTTGGTCATGGTCTTTCTGCTCCTATTCAAAACAAAAACTAGAGAATCGAAATGCGAAGTCCGTCTTGAGGTTGCGACACAATAAGATTGGGATGACAACCCGTCTTGCGCGAATATGGGTTCATACCATCTTTAAAGGTTTCAACAAACCTGTCCAGAATAGAATTATGAACAAGCTGAACCGTGCTTCCACCAAAGCCCCCTCCGGTCATACGAGGGCCTAAAATAGAGGGAACACGCAACGAAATTGCACGAGCCAAATTTTGCGCCGTTGTTCGAGCAATTTCACAGGCCGCATCGAGTTCAGAACACGAAACCTCATAATCAAAAGACAGACTCCGATGACTTTCTTGCAACGCCGCATCAAGCATTTCCAACTCTCCTTGAGCCAATGCCGCCATCGCTTGTTCCACACGCACGTTCTCGAAAATCGCATGAGCAGCCCGACGCACCAAAATGGCTGATTCCGAAGTTGTTACTCCACGATCCACAAAAATATCGTTCAACACTTTTGCAACATCGGATTGATGAGCGTTGTCTCGCGCTATGCAAAACGTGGCTTTAAACAAACAACGTTCACTGTACTCACCCAACGACAAACACGATCCGTTCCTATGTGCGTTCAATAAATCCAAAGCTTTTTCACATGCCCTTCTGCGTTGATTGTATTCGGAATTTGCAAGAGAATGACTGACTCCCGTGTGAAATGCGACTGCACTATATTGTTCAAATTTATGATGCGCCTGAATCTGTTTCACATTTGCTTTTTGAAAAGAAGGAAATTCAACAAAATCGATACTTGTAAAGTGCCCTCCCTTGGAACACATAACGGCAAGCTGATCCATCAACCCACACTTTGTTCCCGAAAAACCATGCTCAACGCTCATGGCCATTTTCGAAATTTCGTACGCAGAAATATGCTTACCAAAAGCAAAACAAAAAGAAGAAATAAGGCCGGTACACAAAGCAGCAGACGAACTCAAGCCCGAGCCAACAGGCAACTTAGAATTGATTGATATCGCCACCACAGAATCTTCGGGCAGTTGAATTTTGCCTTTGGTGCCGTCCCAAAAAACAACGAGAGAACCCAACACGTACCTAGCCCACGAAGTTCTTATTTCAGACGTCATTAACTCACTGTCGTCAGCATTCGATGCAAGCATTCCACGGCGCAACAAATGATCACGAATCTCATTTTCGCCAACCACAAAAACATCGGAAAACGCATCAGAGCCAATAACAAAAAATGCCCCAGATTGCTCCTTTGAAAAATCTAAGAACCCCGCCCTAGGCGCTATGCGTACCCGGATGCTAACACCCATTCCAATTGCAAAAGGAAGAACCTTGCCTCCGTTGTAGTCGGTATGCTCGCCAATAAGATTCACCCGACCTGGAGCAAAAATCTCGAATTGTGCCGGCAGCGAATCAAACGCACCAAGAAAACTGGTGCGAGCTTCAGAAATCATATGCATAAAACCTCCCGCAAGAACCATGAACTCAACTTTGTAAGTGTAACGTAGCCATAACTCTAGCCGTACGCCTATGACTTAGCAACCGTTCAAGGGCTCCACCGATGCCCGTGTTAACCCCACAAATGAAGGGCCCCCTTTGGCTCCACCCCTCTCTTTTAACTCTTTTATTACAAATACTTAAAGACTTTTTTTTGCTAATATACAATTTCTGAGGTTCAGTTTTCGGAAAAAAAGACCGACAGTTCTGTTGGAAGAGGAATTCCATTCGGGAGAAGCGTCATGAACACCAAACGTCGTTTTGTACCTCTGCTCGCATATGCCTTGCTAACCTGCGTTGGCTTCGGCTCTTGCTCCCGAAACGCCACAAACACGGGAGCGCCCCTGAACTTAGCTGTCAAATTCCCCGAGCTGCCAATGCGACTCTACGCCGGCACGTGGCTTGCGCCCTTTCAGGTTAACATTCTGGTGGAGGGGCCAGGCGGATATATCCACAGACAAGCGGTAACGGCAGACGCTATTCTGGACCTCGTGGTCCCGGCTGGTGCCGTTCGAATTCGAGCCGAGTACCTTGGTGTTGAACTCCCGCTCGACAAAACCGCAGCAAACATGTGCGACAACGGCCAAAGTTCAAGCTCGGGCAGCGGTGGAACCAGCGGAAGTAGCGGCACAGCCGGAAGTACACCTCAGGGCACCAGCAACACAAGCGGAAGCAGCAACGATAAAAATGATGTCATGTACTTCGCAAGTAGCGACCAAACCGTAACACCCACAGGCGGAGAGCAGTTCACTGTTTCTTTTAACAATCTTCGCCTACTGAAATTCATTAAGTACGGACTGACAATCAAAAAATCCGACGGCACACCAGCCGCTGGAGCAAAGCTTTCGTACACAGATGCTCTGGCAGGGCTGCCAATAACGGGTCCATGCCCGCCTGATGCCACAAAAGGACCATTCGACATCGCAGACTCTCAAGGACGAGTCGCAAGCGACTTCCCCGACATGTGGAACGGAACAATTCCCGCAGTCGTTACCTTGGAGGGAACATCGGTTCCCATTAAATTGAATGTTTCTTCCACCGACATTCTTCAAAATTTCTTCACATTTAACCTTGGCAGCAAGACACTTGTTGCAGACTCGCCAAACTCAGACTTTGACGGCGACGGCATAAGCAACTCCGCAGAAATTGCAGCAAACACAGATCCTTTCCACCAACCGTACAGCAGTTGTAGCGGAACCTGCACAGGAACGGGAACAGGAACGGGAACAGGAACGGGAACAGGAACGGGAACGGGTAGCACCACTGGTGGTGGCACGAGCTCCGGAACCGGAACGGGAACGGGAACGGGAAGCACATCAAATCCACCATTCAAACTAAAAGACTTTTTCCCAAAGGATGGCGTTGTTAATCTTGAGCCATCCAACAAAATTTCACTCTTCTTTGAACTTCCCATCGACTTCGCAACAGTTCCAGCAAACGTTATAATTTCCAACGGGACAACAACATTAGCATGCGCAGTGGATGCATCAATTCCCCTTCAGCAACGCTCTCAATTCGAATGCTTAAATGCACTCCAACCCAACACTGAATACACAGTCACAGTCAATCCCGGACTCAAGAGTGCAAGCGGTATGATTGCGGGCTTCAGCACTCAATCGATCCATTTTCTGACAGGAGCTACAGACACAAATCCTCCCACAATTCTCAATCTCTGGGTACAACCCAATAACTCAGCACGAGCATCCGTGGGTGGACAATTCGATGTTCAATTTTCTAAACCCATGGACAAAGGCAGTTTGAGCAACTCGGTAACACTTATAAATACAAGTACAGGTGTGAACACATTACTTCAATGCAACTACAACCCCTACTCAATTGGCGCACAAACCTATCACAACCTTCACTGTTTTTCAGTGGATTCATCGGGAAACAGCATTCTTCTTGCGCCTTTTACTCGCTACATACTCAGAGCTGGAGCTGCCCTTGCCGAAAAAGACCGATATGGTGTGCCCATAATGTCGTCCCAAACCCTCGAATTCACCACCGAAGGCACTCCAGGCGACACAAGTGCGCCCATAGTAGTTTCAAAATTTCCTGCAGCAGGGGCAACAAGTGCGGACTTCGACACGTGGGTTGCAGCTTTCTTTAACAAAAAAATTGACGCTTCAATGTGGAACGTTGTTGAACTTTACGATGCGTCCAACGGCTCTATTTCCATGTCAACATGCGGCAGCGTGGCACAAGGCGTTTTCTGCAAACCCAGCAACAACCTTGTCCCCGGCGCAACATACAGAGCTCACCTTGCACAAATTCACGACAACAACGGCAACATCCTGGCTCCAATGGATTGGACCTTTACCGTGAGCAGCGCAGCCATCCCAACACCGATACCACTCAAAGCCCAACTTATTATTCCAGATCTCGACGGCTACGGAACGGGATCTCTTTCAACACTTTTTGGAATTCGCTATGCAGCGCTCTTCAATAAGTCTCTTGATTGGTCGAGCATAACCTCCAGCACTCCATCACTTCTCATAACTGGCGCTGGGAGCCCGTATGAAA
This sequence comes from uncultured Silvanigrella sp., assembly GCA_903932045.1. Classification (GTDB taxonomy): domain Bacteria; phylum Bdellovibrionota_B; class Oligoflexia; order Silvanigrellales; family Silvanigrellaceae; genus CAIZES01. Next base: position 28,059 of record CAIZES010000216.1, read on the forward strand.
ATTGCAGCGGATGCATGTCACAACCCGAACTCAATGGTTACATGATTGTTCGCTCATTCCCAGCAGTGCCGCCGCCGAATTCAAATATTAATATTATACTTGCTTCGTCCATACGCGCACAAGATCAAACAGTATTAGGAACAAACTCGGCATCCGCAACACTCGCCATTCCCAGTCTCGCTCCTTTGGCCGTGAGAAAAACCTACCCAGTAGCAGGAGAATCCGTTTCACGCACCAGCACAATAAGATCATATTTTAATAAGCCCATCTCAGCCTCACCTTCAATTCTCACGTCAAAATTCACTGTTCAGGATGTTACAACCGGAACAGCAATTCCAGTTCCTTGTATGCTCAAAATTAGCCCCAACGATCCCTACGTTGAGTGCAACGTGAATGGGGGCCTCACAAATGGCAAACATTATCACGTCACAATTACTGGGGCGCAATCAGATGGAGGCTTCAACGAACCCATTTCCTACTCGTGGGACTTCCAAACTTGGGCCACAGAATTCCCTGCGTCAGTAGCCTATGTTTCACCCTTTCCGGGGAGCACACTGCCCTCGGTACCGAGCTCATCAATATCGGGAAATATTGGATTTTCAGAACCAATCACTTCGCTGTCAAATTTCCAAATTTGCGATATGGCCGCGCCTCCTTCTTGCGGTGCCTGCACTCTTGCATCAAATCTATCCATGGATCCCATGAACAAATATTCAGCTCCGTTTACCTGCAGCAGCACATTTCAATCAGGTACCACTTACAGAGTGAGCATCTCTGGCACCACTCCTGCGCTTTTCGACAACTCGTATTCATGGTTCATAAAAACACCGTAAATACTTTTTCCCACACTTGAGGTCTGTGGGCAGCTCCATTACTGTATCCCGGTTCCTGTGCAACAAAGAATTTGGGGGACGTTTTTTCTCATGCGAATTGGATTTGATGCCAAGAGACTTTTTCATAACTTTACCGGACTCGGAAACTACAGCCGCACACTGGTGTCAAACCTCGCGCGCCTTTACCCAGATAACGAATATTTGCTATTCACTCCATCCACACGAAACACGCATCGAACTGCCGAATTTTTGTCTCACCCACGCATGCAAATTATTACACCCCAAAGGCCAAATCCACTTTGGCGTGTGTGGACCATGAAAAATGATGCAGAAAAAGCAAAACTGGATGTTTTTCACGGACTCAGTCACGAAATTCCCTATCGCTTTCAAAAGAAGAAAATCCCGTCTGTTGTAACCATTCACGATCTCATTTTCAAGGTTTTTCCCCAACAGTATTCATGGACAGATCGCAATATATATAATCTCAAGTTCGAATATGCCTGCAAAAACAGCAGCAAAATTATAGCCATTAGCGAAAACACAAAAAAAGATATTGTTCAGTTCTACAAAATTTCCGAACAGAAAATTGCTATGATTCCTCAAACCTGCGATCGGTCGTTCTATCAACTCGTTTCGCGCAAACAAAAAAATATTGTCCGCGACAAATACAATCTTCCCTCACAATATTTGCTTAATGTAGGTAGTATTATCGAACGAAAGCGCCTTCTGTCAATTGTTCAGGCCCTCGCTAGTTTTTCCAAGGAAAATCGTCCGCCTCTTGTGGTGATTGGAAAAGGGCGCGAATACAAGCGTTGCGTTCTTGAATTTATCAAGCAGCACGGTTTAGAAAACGACGTCATTTTCATTCCTCATTTAGCTTTTGCAGACTTCCCTGCAGTCTACCAAAATGCTTTGGCAATGGTGTATCCGTCCATTTCCGAGGGCTTTGGCCTCCCTATTATCGAAGCTCTCTTTAGTCACATCCCCGTTGTTACGTCCAATCGTTCCTGTTTGCCCGAAGCAGCAGGGCCATCGTCACTGCTTATCGATCCCGACAACATCGAAGAAGTTGCTCACGCACTCTCGCGAGTCACAAACGACTCGCAACTCCGCGAGCGCATGATCACAGATGGCGTTCAATACGTTCAGCGATTTCACGAAAATAGAGTCACTGCCCAAACAATAAATCTTTACAGTTCCCTCATTCGTTGAATTTCTCAATTCAGAAACTCTAGAAACATTTCCTAGAATCCGTAGCCACTAGTGTCTACAACATCAGCTACACACTAGGGCAAAGTTTATTTCTGATGCAAAGCGGAGAAATTCAATATCCATGCCATTATTTTGACTCGCAAAACAAATCTATCCACATTTTTGTGAATTACGCCTAGAACCAACTTAGAAAGAACAAGGAGACGAAGAAGATTTCGTCAGAAAGAGAGCATCTCGAGGTCCAATTGACAATCCAGCCCGACTGAGCGAGCCCCAAGCAGTCACCTTGCGCACACCGCCTTCCATTCCAACTTCAACTTGGAAGTTATTGCGATTCTCTCGGTAGCAGCCCACATCCAGACCCGGCATGCGAACCTCGGGTTCATCTACCCACTGAGCGCCCTTGTTGATAACGACAATGCCATGGGAGCCTCTTTCAATCATCAACAGGTTGGGGTTCTCGAGATTAGGAGCATATTCAGAAGCAGCACGCATGAATTCCGATTGCCCCACCATGGCTTCATGAAAACGAACACCAGCACTCACCAGAGGATTAAACACATCGTTTCTGAAAATAATGGGAAAGCCTTCGCCTCTGCCTAAAATATAAGCATGGGCCAGGGTCATGTCACTCCACCGACCATCTCGCGACCGAGAATCGAGGGCCATTCCACCCAAATCCCAGGGATGCTCATGGATGTCATGGTTATTGACAAACGTTACCGACGAAGGGCCGGGCAATGCCTTGTTTTCAGCTGCTGGCCATTTCAAAATCCGCAAATCACCGCCGTAGGAAAAAGCATCCAAGATACGTGCAAGCAACGGATAATCGGTGACACTCATATAGGGAGTATAAACCCAAGCCTCGTTGATTCTGTTATAGTGAACCAGAACCTCACCATAGATAAATTTCTTTTGATCCTTAGCAAAATCAGCCATCTCACGAAAGAAATCGGGTTCAATATGCCCTGCGGCATCAAAACGAAAACCATCGGCGCCAAGTGAAATGAGATATGTAAGATACTGCTTTGCAACATTACGCACTCGAGGTGATTCGGTGCGCAAGTCGGGCAAGTCGTTGCCAAGCCAACCACGAAGAATATCTTCGGCCGCATTCCGGTGGTATTTGCAATCGCCATGAAAATCTTGTGGAGAAAATTGTGGATAAGCAAGGGTGCAAGGGATGTCGCCCACATTTGCCATATGGTTGAAAACCACATCAACAATAACAGATATTCCTGATCGATGTGCTGTTGTGGTAAGGCTTTTGAGATCAGTTGCATCACCCAACGGACTTTCGATGACCGAAAAATCGATGGGCTGATAGCGAGCCCACCAATCAGGCGCGGGGTTGCTTTTCTGCGGCGGGGAAATTTGGATATGAGTCACGCCAACTGCAGCGAGATCGGGAACAATCTTCTCAATTTCCGAAAATCGCATATTGTGCTCTTGAACGATAACACCTGCAGAGCAACTGTTCGCCCAAAAAGAAACAGCCATTGTCAGAACCTGGACAATGTAGCGCAGCGCACTCACGAACTTCGCGAAACGCATGTTTCCCCCCCCCCTAGGCATTACCTGGGCACACAATGTTGAACGATCCGATAGAAGCATCGAAATGGATGCTCGTCCAGTTTTTTGTCATTTCAATGCCCTCAACTTTACTCGAATTTCTTCAATTATCTGTTATTACGCCAGTTATCAAACTGGTAATTTAGCGTATGCACAAATTCAGAACAAAATTTCTCCATTTGTCCATTGTACATTTGACAAGGTCGTTTCTGCTTCCCATTTTCTTCGAAGCCTAGCCTCAGTCACCGAATCCCCCCATGTGACCTCTTCGCTCCTTTGTCGTATGCTGCCCCTCGAACACTTAGCCAGGAGACGTGCATGAAGTTCCTCTTTGATTTTTTCCCTGTGATACTCTTTTTTGCAGCTTTCAAAATATTTGGCATTTACGTAGCAACTGCGTTTATGATGGCAGCATCAATTCTTCAAATTTCAATCAATTGGTGGAAGCATCGCCGTATTGAAACAGCTCACGTGCTCACACTTGTTGCTGTTTTGGTTCTAGGAACAGCAACATTGGTCCTGCACGACGAACGCTTTATTAAGCTAAAACCAACGCTAGCATACGGACTCACTGCAATTGTTTTTGCTGGAAGCCATTTTGTTGCCGGTAAAAAACCGCTCATCCAAAAACTCCTTGGAGATCAGCTCATACTGCCTAGCAAAATTTGGACTCTGCTGAACATTGCATGGATTGCTTTTTTTGTTGTCTGCGGAGTTCTCAACCTTGTTATTGCCCACTATTTTTCGCTTGATGCATGGGTTAATTTCAAGCTTTTTGGATTTTTGGGGATCACACTCGTTTTTGCCATGGCACAAGGTCTTGTGATTAACAAATATGCTCAGAAACCATTGGAAAAATCCGAAGAAAAACCCGAAGAAAAATCCATAGAAACTCACGGGAGCATCCAGTCATGATCAGGCTTTCGGATTGGGCTCTAAACACATGCAAAACACCCGCTCAAGAAAAAACCTTGAACCGTTTGCTACGCATAGCCAAAACCAAAGAAGCTTTCGCCGCACAAACTTTCTTTGAGCAAATTCCAGAACTCGACTTAAGTGCCGACCTCTGGATGTCTGCTTCAGCTTCCATGGACATGGGCGTGGTAGCCTCGCTAACATCACTCAAAAGACTCAAATTAGACGCACAGCCTATGGAAAACTTTAGTCTCATTGAAAGCCTGAAAAAGCTCGAACATCTTTCGTTAAAACAATGCAAACTTGATTCGTTCGCATTTCTTTCCCAATTTCCGCAACTCACACATCTCAATTTGGACGACTGCGGATTTACCGATTTCGCTGTACTTGAAACTCTCACTCAATTGAAATCAATCAGCATCAGCAAAAACAATATTCGTTCCCTTGCTCCTTTAAATTCTCACACAGCACTCGAAGAAATTTTTGCCAGTGACAACAACATCACAGACATCGCAGTTTGTGCAACATTTTCCGAACTACGCAAACTGATGGTTTCCAACAACATGGTGGAAGATCTTTCGCCACTTTCCAAAACAAAAAAACTTCGTTGCCTTGATGTGAGTCGCAATAAAATAGACGACCTCATCGCCATAAAGGACCTCCGCGATTTATCCGATCTGAACGTGCGCGACAATCGCATTCGCGATCTCAAACCTCTTCGCGACATGTGGGGACTTACCACTTTAACCATTGGCGGAAATCCCATTCACGAAGAAGATTTGGAAGACATCAGTCGCCGAGTACGGATTCAGTAAAATATGAGAAACATAAGTCACGTCCCCATATTTGCAGTTTCAACCACAACCACTCGCGCCGCAATTCATGTTCAAAGAATTTCGGGCAACGGCATTTTCTCCGCGCTTGTACCGCACCTCAAAAAACCAAAAACTGAGGAACCTCTTTCAACAAAACGTTGGCCTCCCGCAAACGCACAACCGGTTCTTATGCGATCTCTCATTTGTGACAAGAATCACGATATCATCGACGAAGTCATGATTTCCGGATTTTGCGGACCCCACAGTTTTACGGGCGAAGACGTCATCGAAATTGCGTCCCACGGAAATCCACTCATTCTTGCAAAAATTCAAACTCTCCTTCGAAGTCTTGGATTTCGCGACGCCCTTGCTGGAGAATTCACCGAACGAGCATTTCGAAACGGAAAAATGGATCTCACGCAGGCCGAAGCTTTGCACGAAATTATTACAGCTCGTAGCGATCTCGCCATCCGGTTGGCACACAAAGCTGCATCCGGACAAATAGCTGATGCTGCAGGTGCACTCCGCAAACAACTCATTGAATGCCTCGCATATTTAGAAGCACACATTGATTTTGCCGAAGACGAAGTTGGAACATTCGATTCACATCATGTTGTTCCCGCACTGCAAAAAATAGCGCTACAACTGGAGTCTTTGGCTCAGACTTTTGATGCAGCAACCCGCGCTCGCGATGGCTTGCGGGTTTGTTTTGCCGGAAAACCCAATGCCGGAAAATCGAGTTTATTTAACGCTATTTTGAAGAAAGAAAGAGCTATCGTAACCGATATTCCCGGAACAACTCGCGACATTCTGGAAGAACACTTTTTGTTTCGTAACCGAGACTTCGTTCTTTTAGATACTGCTGGTTTGCGTGAATCAAACGACGTCGTTGAACGAATTGGCGTAGAACGTTCGAACCAACAAATAAAAGGTGCCGATTTGGTTTGTTTGTTAGTGGATGCTTCTATCCCAAAATCCGGTCACGAAGCCAAAAAAAACATGCGGGAAGCTCTCCAAGAAATTCATTCAACACGAGGGCAGCACAACATTTTGGTTGTTGCATCAAAGACAGACATTGCGGATGGCAACATTGTTGAGGCAATGTGCGAGCAAGCAAAAACACAAGGCTCCCTGAAGGCTATTGCCGCATCTCAGGCTTCTCTAGACAATGTCTTGAACGAATTCTGCAACATCTACGATTTACTTTCTCACACGGCGGAGCTAGAGCATTCAACGGTGCTTATATCGGCTCGTCAGCGCGATTGCGCACGCACGGCCGCGCATCATTTGCGCGAAGCTATTGCTGCAGCAAATGCCGGAAGTTTTCCCGAATCCATTGCATCATTGCTCATGAGCGGAAAAAACGGAATTGAAGAAATTGTTGGTGTCATTGCTCCAAACGACGTTCTCGAAACTCTGTTTTCACACTTCTGTATTGGAAAGTAGAGTTCGGAAAGTAGAGTTTGGAAACCCGTGAATTTAGAAATTTGCAGAAATCACATCCGGATTTTATCACCCTCAAACGAATAGACACGAGGCAATTCGCGGGCAAATCGAATCAGTTCCGCTTGCTGGTTACGCAATGTGGAAACAACTTTTCGGCTGCTTGGCTCCTTTGCCAAGCCATCAATTTGCTGCTGCAGCATATTGATGCGCTCTCCATTTTCAGGATTGGTCATGATGTCGTCCATAATGGCGTTAAACTGATCCTTTTCCTCCGGACTCAAGCCCGTGGTATTTGTGTGACGATGATACTGACGAATAGATTCGGGATCAGTATCAATAATCACGCTACCGTCTTCATTTTTTTCAGTCACCACTCCCGGCTTGGTATAGATGCCCGCTTTAGCAACATAATCGCCAATTTGCATCTTATTAAAATTTGTAGGAACCGGTGGAAGCATAACCATAGAGCACCCCCTTTTGTTTAAAGACCAATTGAACTTTGCGGCACACACACTTGCACAGGCTGATACCTTTCACGAGACATTCGATACTGAAGCTCGCCCTCAAGATAACGCAGTGTCCGTGCATCTGCCCCGCGCGATCTCATTTCCGAAATTTTCTTATACAAACTATCAATTTCAGCTCTTTTGTCGGGATTCCGCACACCTTCAATGACCGAATTAAAAGCCTCTCTCGCATCAGGATCTACGCCATTTTTAACACTATTTACGCACATATCCTGAACAAGATGAATATTATCATCAAGATTTGCTTTCTCAGTTTTTTCGTCGTAATTCACAACGACCGCAGGTTTCCCAGCGCGAGCAAAGACAATATCCCCAACGGTAAGCGCCATCTTCGGTTCCTTCTCAAAAAGGAGCGACATCTTCTCTCTCAGTATATTGCAAATCTGAAACAATTAGGGCGACATGGCCCAAACTTTGACTCGAAAAAAAATTCCTACGGTGCAAAATTTGCATCGCGATAAGGATGTGACAGAGACACAGGGAAACTACTTTTGACAAACGGGACAATACCAGCTGGATCGTCCAGCCTGAGTCATTTTACAAATGATACCGGAGCAACGGGGACGCACACAAGAAAGGCCATCGCGACCGTAAACCTGATGAGAATTCTGAAATCCACCGGAATCGCCCGAAAGACGTTTGTAGGAAACTATGGACGATCCGCCCAAGCGAATGGCCTCTGAGAATATTTCCGGCAAAGCTTTGGCAAGTAGGCGACAATCCTGCTTCCTTAAACTGTCACAAGAGCGGTCGGGACGAATTCCTGCTCTAAAAAGTGCCTCAACCGCATAAATATTCCCAACGCCACCAATAAGACTTTGGTCCATCAAGAAGCTCTTAATAGGGCGCTTTGTTCGACCTGTGCGCAATTTCAATAATAAAGCCAACAGTCCTTCTTCATTGGTACCGTCCACCGCGGCATCAACAAAATCGGAAGGTATAACACGCCATGAACCAAAACGGCGTGCGTCCACAAAACCCAATCCGGTATCGTCGGAAAACTCTATTGAAATATGTTCATGCAAAGCTGGTTTCCCAGAAATCGAATCCACAAAATGGCCTGTCATGCCAAGCGAAATAGCAACGCGACCACGCTCAGTTTCCAAAATTAAACGCTTTCCTATTCTAAAAAATCGAACCAAACGTACGCCCGAAGCAAGCACGCTTCGAAGTTCTTTCTTTTGAAAAGGTTCACGAATTCCCGCTCGGCGAAAGCGGAGAACACCAACTATTTTTCCGGAATATTTCTTATTGAGATCGTCGCAAAAACACTGAACTTCGGGTAATTCTGGCATATCAATTCGCAAACTCTGCTGCACTATAGCAGCGGTGAACAAAAATCAAACCGGGCCATTTCTCTTCAATGGTTGTGATGAACTCGTCTGAGGGTTTCACCGACGACATCTTGAGACGTAAGCGACGTTTGTCAGCTAGCAGCAAAATATCCAGCGCAAGAGGCGTATTTCCCGAAAAGCGTTCCACTGTAGATTTTAAAAACTCCACATTATCGTTACTGGGCTCAAACGCTTCATCAAATATCAGCACCAAACCCTTTACACTTTCGGCACGTTTATCTGCAACCAAAGCAAGTTCAACGCACTCAGCACGCACAGAACCCGATTCAATTCCTTTAGAAAGACGACACTCTGCCCAAATTCGATCTCCCTTCACTGGTTTTCTTTGAAGAGCAGCGTACTGCTTTGCAAAAATCATCATTTCCACGGAACCTGTGCCATCCTCAATTTTAACAACTCCAAATCGCTCGTCGTCTTTGTTTCTTTTTTCAACAACGTCCATTGCTATGCCAACAATTTTCACTGTTTTGCGCTTGAACTTTGGCACATCGTCTTTTTCAAGATGCAATAACAAACTATCGAGACTCACCTGAGACAACGATTTGACATCTTCACGAATAACGTCTGCGGGATGCGCTGTCATACAAAAGCCCAAAGTCTGCATCTCTCCTGCCAGTTGCTCACGTAGGGTCCATGGCTTGCTTTTTTTCAGCTGCACGCCAATGAGAAGTCTAGAAACCGAATCCAAAGCTTTTAGAGTGGTAGATTTGCTCAAAGGAAAATAATTCCCAAATTTTCGTCTTCTTTTTTCTGCAAAAGAACTGAGCTCAGCAAAGCTGGAATCTGAAGACTCCAATTTCGAATCCAACAAAGAAGCTACTCCGGCACGTGAACGAGATTTTGAGCCAGCGGGAACCATTCCGAACATTCCAAATATTCCATCTCCAGCTTGAGCGCTGCATTCCGCTTCTCGAGCAATGGCACGCACCCAAGAGTCAACATTCTGCAAAATCTCAGCGCGGTTTGTAGCTAAACAATCGAAAGCCCCCGCCATTACCAAGCTTTCCATAACTTTTTTATTTAATTTTCGAGCATCAACGCGCGCAATAAAATCGGGAACAGAAACAAATGCTCCATTCTTTCGCCGCTCCTCTACAAGCATATCCACAACGCCTTTTCCAAGCCCCTTAATTGCTCCAAGGCCAAATTGAATTGTATTTTCAGAAGGAATTGAAAAACCAAAATTTGAGCCATTCACACTTGGCGGAAGCATAGTGATTCCCAGTCTTCGGCAGTCTCGAACATATGTAATTATTTTATCGGTATTATCCAAATCTAAAGACATAATTGCAGCCATATATTCAGTGCAATAATATGTTTTCAAGTATGCTGTTTGGAAGGTTACATAACCATACGCAGCAGAGTGACTTTTGTTAAAACCGTACTCCGCAAATTTAGCAATAAGATCGAAAAACTCCGACGTTCGCTGAGGATCGTGACCATTTTGTTCGGCACCCGAAACAAAGCGCGATTTTTGCTTTTCCATTTCGGCTTTATCTTTTTTACCCATAGCACGCCGCAACAAATCGGCTTCGCCAAGAGTATAACTCGCAAGCACCACGGCAATCTTTTGCACTTGTTCTTGATAAACAATAACTCCATAAGTATCACGCAAAATTTCTTCAAGCTCTTTAAAGGGATACTCAACAGGAACTTCACCATGCTTCCGCTTTACAAAATCTTCCACCATTCCCGAGCCCAACGGCCCCGGTCGGAAAAGAGCAAGTACAGCAACAATATCCGAAAAGCATGTTGGCTTTAAATCGGCAATTAGCTTGCGCATACCATTGGATTCAAGCTGAAAGATACCCGTCACATGTGCTGTAGAAAGCATTTTATAAACAGCAGGATCCTCAACATCCACCTTTTCAATATCAAAATGAGGATCACGGCGTTTGCGAATCATTTGCAGAGCGGTTTCTATCACCGTTAAAGTTTTCAAACCCAAAAAGTCGAACTTAATAAGCCCAATTTTTTCGGCCAATTTGTATTCAAATTGAGTTAACAACTGGCCTTCTGATTCCATAAGAGGACAACGTTCATCCAACGCCTGATCTGAAATAATCACACCTGCAGCGTGAATTCCCAGCGAAGCCAAAACACCCTCAACTTGAATAGCATCATCCCACAATGCTTTGGCGCGCTCATCTGTTTCCAATCGAGCCTTCAGCCGCTCGTCCTCCTTAATTGCTTTTTCCAACGTCATGTCGGGCGACTCGGGAACCAGCTGCGCAAATTCATTCGATTCGTTAAACGACCACTCCGAAATGCGCGCAAGATTCTTAATTGCATTGCGGGCTTTCATTCTGCCAAAGGTAACAATTTGAGCGACAGCTTTTTCTCCGTATTTACCATAAACGTAATTTAGAACCTCGGAACGCCGATCCTGGCAAAAGTCCGTATCAATATCAGGCATGGAAATACGTTCGGGATTCAAAAACCGCTCGAACAACAAATCGAAGCGAATGGGATCAATATTCGTAATGCGAAGAGCATAAGTCACAAGACTTCCTGCAGCGGAACCACGCCCCGGACCTACAGGAATTCCGTGATCTTTTGCCCAATTGATAAAGTCTTGCACAATTAAAAAGTAGCCAGAAAACTTCATTTTTAAAATAACGCCGAGTTCGTACTCAAGTCGTTCTTCATATAACGACTTCCATTTTTCTTCCGAAAAATTTGAACCCATCCAATGCTGCACATCGGCCTTACGAACCAACAATCCCTCTCGCGACAAACGCGACAAACAATCATCAGAAGGTTCATCGGGTCGCTGACGATAGTCGGGCATAAAAATACTTTTGGTATCGATATTCACCTTGCATCGATCGGCAATCTGCTTCGTAATTTCCAATGCTTCAGGAAATTCTGCAAATTTCTGCTGCATTTCCACGAAGGTTGCCAAATGAAACTCATAGGAGGTGTCAACATCTCGCAAGTCGGAACGACGCAATTTATGTTTAATTGCCATAAGCGACAGATGGGTTTCTTTATCCGACTTTTTAAGATAGTGAACATCCGCAGTTGCTACATATCCAAGCCCAACGCTACGAGCGATGTCTACCAGTTTGGGTGGCAAACCTTTTTGAGCCAACAAGCCGTTGTCGCAAAGTTCTACAAAAACATTATTCTTGCCAAAAACCTTAGCCAGGTGCTGCAAAAAAAGCCTTGCCTCATTCAACGCACCCGCACAAACCAATGTGGAAAGCTCGCCTTTTAAATTCGCAGTTAAGCAAATCACACCTTCAGAATGCAACTGCACCTGTTCCCACGTCACAGCAACGGCATCAGCACCCAAAGCATTTTTTCCGCTTGTATTCGCAATGGAGCAAAGCTTGATAAGATTTCGATAGCCAGTATCGTTTTCAGCCAATAAAACGAGATGGGCCGCATTATTGCCTACGCTTTTTGTAAAAAATTCCACATTCGCTTCGTATCCCATAATAGGATTCAAACGATCGGAGCGTTCAGGCGGATACAAATCCTTTTTTTGCGAATCAAGATAAAATTCTAACAAGCCGTGCATGCCGTCATGATCGGTAAGTGCACAAGCACTAGCACCACGGGCAATAAGCTCCTTCAGGAGTTTTTTGATCCTGATGGAACCATCCAGTAGCGAATATTCGGAATGAACATGGAGATGAACAAAATCTTCGGCGCGCAAAACGCCCTCCCGAGGAATCTCCAATTAGGCTTCGACAGGAACACCAGAGACAGGAACGACATCTTCGCGTTTCTGTTCCATGCGCAAACGTGCCTCAGCAAAATAGCGATCGTACATCTGACACCATTTTGGAGAATAAGCTTCTTCCTGAACCTTACGCGATACCAAACGTTCAATAGCATCAACAATGCGATCGTCTTCCATGCGAAAACGGTAAATGGCATGGGCAAGACAATTTTGAATTTTACGATCTTCACCAAAAAATTCGAGTGCCTCAACTCGCCACAACGCCTTCAACATTTTTTCAGCAATAAGGTCGGCGCGCTCAGGACCTTCATCCAACATAACTCGCTTGGATTTTGCCAAACGTGCTTTCACTTCCTGGACAAGCTCTTCGCGAGGACGATCGGATTTGCTAACCACGTCCTTTTGCTGATCCACCAAACGCTCAGCTTCACGGGACAAACGATCTTCAGTGCGAGAGTCGTCTTCAAGCACGTTTAATATGGCGTCAACAACACGTTCATCAACTCGTTCGTCAATAGAAGCATCAAGTTCCACGTAGCCTGACAACTTCAAAACTCTTAAAATACGGTCGGCAATGCGTTCAAGCTGATTGCTGGAAAGCTTCATATCTGTGTTCTTCCTTCACAGTAAGTGGCTGAAAATACAGCCTCAACAGAGGCGATGCACTGGGTGTCGGAGGCATATTGTGCCATTGGAGCAAAAATTGCAACTGCCAGCTAGCGAGAAACGAGTTACCTTGGTAGGGGATATTCCCAAACAGACTGCACCCTATAGTGAAAACTCCGTAAAAAAGACAATCTATAGTAAAAAGTTATAGCAACTTAAAAAAGTAACGAAATCGGTGCTATACCCAGCAAAAAAAAAACACAAAAGCAAAAAAAGGAGTTGGTCAGCATTGCTCTTTCTGTTAGCACTTTTGCAGAAAACAAGGAGGAATTGTTATGCGCGCAAAACGGAGGTCGAATTCTATGGCTATCACAAGTTCTTCGATAAAAGTTGTTGCTGGCTTTGTCTGCGTTCTTGCTTTTTTGGGTTGCGACTCAAACCTCGCAAACAAATCGCAAACCGAGGACATTACAGGCGGCTCAAAACCCCAACCCGCTGCGCCTATTGCCTCAGACTATCCGGGACTCATTCCGCCAGCCGGAAAAGGCGTGCCGGCCAACGACCTTGTGAAAGATGGAAAAAAACTCACATCTGAGGAGGCTCGAAAACTTTCACTGAGTGGCGTTGATATTTCAACTCTTAACCCAGTTGCAACAACCGACCTCTGGACAGACAATATTGGCGAAAAACCCAACGCAGCCAACGATGCCTTAGGAGTTTCTTCTGGCGATGCTATCGAATTTGTAACATCTATTCCTTCTGTTTCAGGCAACGCTCGCTTCACCGCACGGAAGGTTTCTGGCAACGCTGTCTCCAACTTTACCGTGCAACTCGGAAGACGCGCCCACGATCTTTTGCTTCGAAAAGCGTTGCTCAGAAAGCTTGGATATAAAATTCCGAGCACGTCGTTTCTCAACAAATTTACACTCAAATTCAGCAACACGCGCGAACGCGAAATCTTTGTAAAACGCCTGGCTTCCGATGCCATGGCCGATCCAGCGCGCTGGATTTTGCAACAGCCCGACGAGCGCACTCTGGTGCTACAAGACGCTGTTATTATGAACGCACAATTCGACACATATAACCTTGCCTCGGGCATTGTTCCTGCAAATATTGTTGGAGGACGCAGACTTCTTTCGAGTCTTTTGGTTCCCTATTCTCTTGTAAGCATGGGCGAAAACGCCAACTTGTTTTCGTGGATTGCAGGACGAACCTTCGATCAAAGCATAATTCTTCCCTACGACAACGCAGATAGCTTTTCGTGCTCACGCGAAGATGCAATCTGGGCTGCTCGCCGCATTGTACGCCTTTCACGCAACGACTTTGCGGAAATCGCACACGAAGCAAACTTACCCGCTGAAGTGGAAACCCTTTTAACGGAAAAACTTGTTGCTCGTCGAAATTCGCTGCGCAAACTCCTTGCCCTTTCGGGTGACGATATTTCCTTTGACTCAAAAATCAACGCCGGCAGTCGGCTTGTGAATGGCGAAATTGTTGGTGAAAATTTCCCTGGATACGCCGAACGTTTTTCCTACGGAGACCCAGAATCCCCTCTTTCCGCACAAGAAATTTGGGCCTTTGTGCAGTCCCGCGGAATTTCTGCCGCAATTTTTAATGCCGTCAGCAAGTTAAACGACCTGCTTCCAAAGACGGACGTTCAATCACAAGTTATCAACCACAAAGTTGACCTCATCAACAAAGCCATTGCCGAATACTACAGCACAGGTCAGATCACAGAAAAACCAATGGGCGCCTTCGTTATTCCGATGTTTGGTAGCAGCCTCATTCTCAGTCGGGACGTTGTGATTGGCACATACATGGGTCTCGAAAACAAGGTCAGCCTTGCCGATTCCGTTGGAGTCAACATTCAAGCTGGTGGATACGTTGGATTCGAAAATATTCCGCTCCCTGCAACGATGTCTGCACAAACTGTTGGATACATTCGCCGCATTTACACACACATTAGGCCCTTGGGAAGTGTGAAAGCTGCACTCAAATCTCCTTTCAAAAACATAATTGTTCCTTTGTACGGACACGATGTTTCCCAGCTCCTTGGCGAAATCACTGAAGATGCACTTTCAAAACTCAGTGCAACAGATAGGCAAAAGAAAATTTCCAACACTATGTCTGCACTCGATGATCAATTGGGAGTTGGTGAATCGATTATCATTACAGACTCCATTGGTGGCGACGTCGATGTGCAAGTTGGCAAAAGTTTCTACGAAATCTTGGACACAACAGTTGGCGTTGGAGCTGGTCAGCTCATGTTGAATCGCACGTTTGTTCAGCGTCTGAGTAAAGAAACCGTAATTGTTTCAGATGCACACGGAAACACAACAACATTTCGCGTTGCTGCGGGCGTTAGCGCAGCACAAGTTCCAATACTCACTATTAGAGCAAGCCAAACTGAAGGCACTGCAACAAACCAAGTTGTGCCTCTGACTCTTATCGCTGATGAACTACAAAATCCAAATATCCTTCGTGTTGCCGCAGCGCTTCGCTCGGTTATTGGAAATGGTTCGTCGGCTGCTGCAAAACAAATTGTGCCCGGATATCGATTGAATCACAAATTTAGAGACAACTCTGTAAGCGTTAACCTTCTGTTCCAACGTTACGTGCATCTTGAAGGGGCTACCAGCATTGACGTTGAAGACGTTGCGTCAGGCGCACACAAAACATTCTACCAACGCCGCTTGGCAGAACGCACAGGCAACGACTTCCAAAGTTTTGCTATCGACGGCTTTAACGCAATCATAGCAAATTTAACAAAAATAAATCTGAGCATAAACAACTCAGACTCAGATCCTGCTGGCACACTCGGTGGTTCGTCGTTCTTGCGCGAACTCATTTACGAAGGTGTTCTTGAGTCAGCAGCAAACAATTCAGACATAGCGAGCATTAAAGAAGGCTTTTTCTCGCTCACATACCGTTGGCGTGGTTGGTCCATCAATCGCGATGCTCTTAACAATATTGTCGATCAAATCAACACACGCTATCCAAAACCGCTCATTCCTGGTGATACTCTTGGAAAGACCGACCAAATTCAGTTCTACGACATATCATCCCGTGTTGCTATCGCGCCAGAAGGCTTGAAGGATCTTTTACGTCACGACAACGCTTTCTACATAAACATTTTCAATAAATATATGCCGCATCCTCTGGATCCAAGAACTTGCAAATTGGATAACAACTCCGCCCTGCTCAGTAACAACCCTTACTGTCGTGGATTTAGCCAATTTCTTTGGTTCCGCTCAAGTTACGGTGGCGCATGGGCCAAGGGGCATAACGAAAACGCAGCTGCTGATTTGGTGAATGCAGTGGCTGCTGTGGAAGGACTCTTGAATAAAGAGGACTTAGTAACCGTATTGGGAGGCGAGAAGAATTTGTTTGCCACCGCACGAATCGACGGTTTCCGTGTGGGCGATGAAGCTGGTGACACCGCCATTGTTGGCAGTACTTTTGGTCGCTTAGGCACTGCAGATGCAGCAGGCCCTTTGCGAACACTGAGCCAAAATATTGGTTTACCAATGTCGGAATTGATGGCAACGTGGATTCGACAAAGCCTGTAAGGAGGAGTTACAAAATGAAGATAATTATCTCGCATGGCAGTGTAAAAAATGCTCGAGTTGGATTCACGCTTCTTGCAACACTCACTGCACCGCTTGCGTTGGCAGGCACCGATGAATACTTTGCAAAACAGTGGCCACTAAACGCTTCGGGACAGTCTTTCAGGCGCGATGTTGACGATATCACATCTGAAACCGTAGTTGCTAAAGCAGGATCTGACATTCACTGGCAGGCAGTGGTTTCGCGCCTCAATGGAATTATGAAACGCGATGCAGTTGTTGCTGTTCTCGATAGCGGCGTAGACCTAGACCATCCCGACCTTGCCGCAAATATTTTTCGCAACACAAAAGAATGCACTGCAGCTGGGAAAATTGATCCCCTGGCGAGGGAAGACCGCGACGGAAACGGCTTTGTAGGCGATTGCATGGGATGGAACTTTGCTGCCTCGGGTGCCGGAAATCCTAGAACATACGATTCCGCTGGACACGGCACTCACGTTGCAGGAATTATTGCTGCTATTGGAAATAATGGAATAGGAATAACGGGAGTTGCACAGAAAATCAAGATTTTGCCCGTTCGCATTATTGAAACCGATGCAAATGTAACTGAACTTCCCCCTCGAACCGACATTTTTGCACGCGGCATTCGTTATGCAGCCGATATGAAAGTTGACGTAATAAACATGTCGCTGGGCTGGCCCCTCAGCATGCAAACAACTGAACTCAAGAACGCAGTCAACTATGCTCTTAGCAAAGGCATCACATTGGTTGCCGCTGCCGGTAACAATGGTCACGATAATCCCACATTTCCATGCGCTCTCGACGGTGTTATTTGTGTAGGAGCAATATCCCCAAACAACACGTTAGCGCCATTTTCCAACTTTGGTGGGGCGGTTGACCTGGTAGCTCCCGGTGAATTTATCTACAGCCTATTCCCCGGAACTCTTCGTCCTATTGTATCGGGAGTGCAGGGATACGAAGTCAAAAACGGCACTAGCCAAGCCGCTCCTTTTGTATCGGCCGCAGCTGCAATTTTGCGTGCAACATATCCTAGAATCACAAATTCGGAAATTCACGCACGTTTGGTGGCTGGAGCAAACGCAATTGATAATGATAACACCAAGCGCCCCACGCTTCACGGAAAGCTTAACCTTGAATCGGCCATATTCGGAAATCCACAAGTTGTTGCCGAACCTTCGTTCAAAGACCTTGTGCAAGTGGGATTTCAAATGCAAACAAAACAGTTTTCATTTGCATTACCCATCAAGAATTTTTGGATTCCTGCGTCTGAAGTGAAAGTAAAGTTTTCGGTACCAACAGGAAGCATTGTTCTCAATAAGAGCGAATTTATCGTGGGAAACATGCCCTCAGGTGCCACGAGCGTCCTGAATATTTCCGGAAAAATTGTAGATGCGCAAGCTCACAGCGAAGTGCCAATTGCAGTGGAAGTATCCTCAACAAATGGCGGTAGCAAAACATTTCGTAGCACCCTCTTTTTCTCGCGACAACTCACAAACGACCCTGCACTGAAACGGGTCGCACTTCCCACCATTTCTGGATTTTCGCTGACCGATCCCAGCGGAAATAGCCTGATGCGCACAATTGGTGATAGTTTTCGTTATTCAGAAACACCTGAATATTATGCAATAGCCAGTGCACAAAATTCGATTCGTATAGCAGTTCTCCGCATGGCAAATGCCAGCGCTAGCCAACTCACTCACGCAGGAACACTTGAAATTGCTGGCGCAACTCGAATTTTAAATATTGTCATGGTTGACGCAAATGGCGATGGTTCGCGTGAATACATGATTCAATCGTTAGCTATGAATTCCGGCAAACCAGGCATGCGCCTCTCATGGTTCGACGGTAATCTTCGCCCTCTGTATGGCAACAAATCGGAATGGAATATTGCAATAGAAGGCGCTGCGCTCTCTGGAAACTTTGCATTCCTTCGCGCGAACGATCCTACCCTTGGAAAAGTTGCGCTTCCCGTGTTTGCCGAAAATGGCTCTCTACCAAGCAACGACCGCTTTAACGATCCATTAGGAACAAGTGACGGCAATGGAGCCACAAAGCACCTTTATTTCATCAATCCGACAATCCAAAACGACACAATTGTTGCGCAAACACGAGTGTTAGACACGAATGCCGCGATCAACGAAATGCGCAAACAAATGAACTCAGGCGACGAAGATGCTGTGCTGGTATCTGCGCTGTTTCCACAATCACGAAAAGACCTAGACAGCGGTGAACTCAATGCTCTTTTCGTCAGTGGAAACCGAGGCAACAGCAAACCGTTTGTTGTTAAATTTACGGGATACGAGCAGTTCTCCATAACAGAAGTCAATGCAGAAGGCGCAGATCTTACTGGTAACGTGACTCAAGCACTTCGTTCACTCCAAGGACCCACAGTCGATTTCGCCGGCGGATTGTCGTTCATTTCGCAATTTGGACCGTATAGTGCTAGAACCATATCCATTGTTCCACGATCCAATCACAGCACGATTGCACCCATAACAGCGCAACAATTTGATTACGCTAATAGAGGTGGCGATTCCCTTCTTGCCGGACTGGGAACTTTTGAAGAAAATGGCCGTTCGTATGTTTTCTACCAGTCAAAGCAACGTCTGCTTATGCAACACGTTATTGCAGGAAAAGAGCAAGCCCGCTTTGAACTTCCAATTTATCGCTACAGCTTTATTCCTGGTACGGTATTCAACCAGCTTTTCTACCCTGTTTCGTATCACGCAGGAAACACCAGTTTCGCAGCTTTCTACACCGACAACAGCGCCATCAACCGCAATTCGGCACAACTTGTTGTTGGTACCAACACCGGACTCACACGACCCATGAATATGTCTATTGCTCTTCCCGAAAATTGCCAAAGCATGAATCCAGCACGAATTGGATCACAGGGAACTTTCTCGTTCGTATTCTTGTGCGGAAAAGAATTGCGAATGCTTCCAATGGGGCTTTGAAACACCCCACCCACCTAGGGAGAGCCGCACGGAGTTTGTGGCTTGCAATAAATCTTTGAAAGAAGCGAAAAGATAGGACCTTGAATAACTTCACTTTCGCCAATGCCAAGTTCAACTTCTATTTCAAAATTTTCGCTCACTCGAGAACCACTCGAATTCGAGGCAACAGCCTTGCCGGGCAGGGTCAAACTCAAACCGTGAGCCATTCCAACACTTCCAGGCCCACGAGCGCGATTCTCCACAACCGCTTTCTTCAATCCATCAGAAATTTGAGCTTTTGTTGAGGGTGAAACAACTCCCGCAATAGAAAGATCGTAAATCATTGTGTAAATGTCAACCCAAATTTTGGGCGCAAGCAGGCCACCGAAATAAGGTTTTCTTTCACTCATCCATTTTTCAACCAAATCGGATTTAGCAAAAGCCTCTTCAGCAAATTTCCGGAGCCCCTGAACAACCGGTTCCAGTTTCGTGACATCAACAACAGACAGTTGCGTATTTGGCAAATTTTGCGCAACATATCCGTCAACTACAGCGGAAGCAAATCTCCCTGCATCAAACGGCAATGAACTCCGTTTGAAAGGGTCCCACACTCGCGATGCTTCGTTAAGTGCGTATAAGGTTCGTCCCCAATCGTGACCAGATGCTCGCTCTGTTTCTTGAGATGCAACATAATAATTGGTCACATTTCTGAGCGCATAAGCATTTTCAATGGTTTGACTCACACAAGAATCAGCAACGACAACTTCAAAAGCATTTGAGGCTTGGGAATTTTGAAACGAAAACTCAGAATTTATTTGGGCAAGGGCATTGGTAAGTTCTAGCGTTGTCAACGATGACTTTCCTTCAAACCCTTCCGCAGGAAATTCGTCGTGCGAAAAATATCGCGTTCCCGAACGACTTGTTGCGAAGCGATCAGCAGACACAGCACCACCTATTGGAATTTTTTCGTTCCGAACTCGGGTGGAAAATCCGTAACCATGCCCAGAAAGCACTAAAGCGCGGTGGTCTGCAGGAAATTTTTGAATTGCCCAACGTAAAAAATCTTTGAGCACATCAGGATTTCCAGAATCGATTTCTCGGAATTTCGCAACCGGTGTTGAAAAACCCATTTGTTTGGAAAGCTCTCCAAAATCTGAGCCAGGCGCAGCCTTTACAATGAAACGAGAATCGCTATCTGGACTGCGCTTTGCAGAAAAATCAACCTGACCTACGACGAGTACCGAAGAAGTGGACCCTACAGTTTCCATCTCCGCAATATCTTGACGAACATCTTGCGACAAATCGTTGTCTCCCATTCCATAATAAACAACGAGCCATGGAACGGGACTCTCAAGCAAGGGTTGCTGGGCGGTGTTCTGCGAATTGAGCGTGTTCGAATTGGAAAAATGAACACCAGTTCCCAAACCACAGCCGGTGAAGAAAAACGTACCAACTAAAAATACGGGTTTCTTTTCGAAAATGTTCACAAATGAGCCTCCTTATTTTCATAAGGAGGTAGCAATAAGAATATCACTCTTCAAGGAAAATAGGAGGGAAACAAAAACACTGAAAATTACCAGAAATATCGGGAGGATCACTCAACATCCAAAACATCGACAGAGTCATCTTTGGAGAGGTAATCGTTGACGTACGCAGGATCTTCACCACCAAGCGAGTCAAAAATAGTGAACGCAGAGTTGCGTTTGACACGATGAGTCTCTGTTTTTGTGGATGTTGAAGTCGTACGTTTCTTAAGTTTTTCAACCAAAGTTGTACGATTCATCGACAAAAGCTGAGCAGCGCGGTTTTTATTATGATTCGTTCTGCGGAGTGCTTCGGAAATCAGTCGATTTTCGAATTCTTCAACAACACGATAGAAATCAATTCCACTTCCGATATCAATTTCTTTTTTCACAAACTGCTCAATATCGGATGCTTCTTCATATGCTCGCGAGGAATTCGAAACATTTCCATACGCATTTGCATTTTGTTGCCCGTATGCAGCCCCCATACCAACACTCGAATGCGAAGTCTTTTGGTTTACAGAATTCGATTCGTTCATGTGGTGATGAGGCATTGTGGGTGTATGATAATTGGGCTGCGAATACGGAGCCGTATTCACCGGCCGTTGCTGCGGCTGGTTTTTGGGCATTTGACGAACTTCTCGAGGAGCATTCCGCGTCACATCATAGAAACTATCAATATTATCCGTTACGAAGTTTCGCAATCTGGGAGGCAGATCACACACTTCCACGGAGCCTGAATTCTTAAGAACAACAATACGCTCAATAAGATTTTCAAGTTCACGAATATTATTAGCCCAGTCATGTTGCAACAGTGCAGTCATTGCATCTGCAGAGACTCCAAAAATGCTCTTGCCCTTTTCGCGGTTGAATTTTTCCACAAAATGTTCAACAAGGCCAGGAATATCTTCACGACGTTCGCGCAATGGCGGGAGATAAACGGAGCACGAAGCCAAACGATAATAGAGATCTTCACGAAGAATACGATTGCGCACCAAGTCGTCGGGAGACTGAACGCTTGCGCAAAGGATTCGAACATTGATGGCTACAGGTTGATTGCTACCAACCGGAACAACCACACCATCAGTCATGGCACGCACAAGAGCCGCCTGCAAACGAGGGCTTAGCTTTGCAATCTCATCAACAAATACCGATCCTCCGGTCGCAAATTCGAGGCGACCCGCACGAGTTGCACAACCATCACGAGACAAACCAAATAACTCTGCCTCGAGAAGATCTTCGGTAAACGCACCACACTTCACAGGAACAAAAGGCCCTGCTGCACGTGGCGATTTTTCGTGTATCGCCCTCGCAACAAGCTCTTTTCCTGTGCCTGTTTCACCAGTAATCAAAACAGGTGTATCGGTTTCCGCCACACGCACAACAAGATGTTGTACGTGACGAATAACCGTGCTTGTACCAATGATAGCTACAAAAGCACTCACGAGAATCTCCCTATCCCCGCTCCTTGCGGACTGGAACCCAACCGTAGAACCCTGTAACTTCTTCCATGAAGCCCAGAAGCTCTTTAAATCAAAATTTTTTGCAGTGACTGTTTTGAGTATGACAGTTCCGAAGTCAGAAAACAAGCGGTCCGGGAAAGGTCTGCAGGGCTGGCCGTCAAAGACCTAGCACCTCATCCAAATCAAAAGAACACAACCTCACCTTTTGCAACAGTTTCATCGTGTTCTTCTTTCCTTTCTTCTTCTTTTTTCACTGACTGAGGCTTGCTTTCAGAAACCGGTGCACTCTCCTCAACAAACAACTCCGGTTGATCGAGGGAAGCGGTAGCATCAAACGCAGCTTGCGACACGTTGGATGCTGTTGAGGGCGCGGCGCCTGTTGTTGCCGTAGCTGCCCCTCCCGACTTTACTTGAGAAATAGACTTATGAAACGTTGTCATTGTAGGCGAATATGAAGATCGCTCGGTTGCTCGTCCCGAACTCAAAATGCGATTCACCATATCTTCGACAGTAACGCGAACATGTTCCAAGGGCCGCATTGCGCCATCAATCTGCTGTTTTGTGATATCCTGAAACTGCAATCCCAAAATAATTTCGTCAATGCTTTTTGCAACACTTTCAGAGCTCGCAACAGCATTTTGGATGAGCTTCATAAACACCTCTGTACTTTCTTCTGCTGTTCGTACGAGGTCGTTCACTGCTTTATCAACAGAGCTTTTCTTCTCAACATTCTTAGTAAGGTTTTCATCCAAACTTTGCTTGATGGTTTGAACGCTCGATGCAACCTTTCCAACAATCATAATAATATTGTTACTTGCCAAACTCGTGCGATCGGAAAGCTTACGAACTTCCTCGGCAACCACAGAGAATCCACGACCGTGCTCTCCAGCACGAGCAGCCTCAATAGCGGCATTAAGTGCAAGCAGGTTTGTTTGATCGGAAATATACTGAATTTCATCACTAATTTTACTAATTTCATCAGTGTTTTTCAAAATTGTATCAATAGATCCCGAGAATTCAACACTCAACTGAGAATTTTCTTCCAACATGGATGTCATTTCGCTGAGCAGCGAGATGCTTCCCTGAATCACCTTGTAAAGACTCTTGCTATTATCAGCATCCGCAGTTGTTGCTCCAAATTGAGCCGAAATTTCGTTGGATTCCACAAGATGTCCTTGCGCTTTATCGTATATAAAGCGAACCTTCTCACCAATATCGATAGCAATAGTTTCGGTGTGATGAGTGACACTTCTGAGCTGAGCCGTAATCGTTGGAATAAGAGTCACAATCTCTTCAAGACAACGAAGGTACTCAGATGTACCCGAAACGTGCGAATGAATATCGGTTTCAGAACGACTCAAACGCGATTGCAAGTCGCGAACTTTTTCTTCTGCAAGCGTACCGCGAGCTTCTAAGTCTGAGGCCACATGCTCAAACTCTTGCCGCGTTTCTTGGAGTCGTTTGTGAAGCGCCAAAGATTCCATACGCCAATGATCAAGTGCCTTTTGTTGCGCCTGTGAACGCGCCTCAAATTCATTCTTGATCACAGATAACTGCATTTGCAGAGCCTCAGCTTTTTCTTTGATCTGCAAACGCAAACCAACATTCTCTCGCTCGACTTCAATTGCTGCCTGTTCTGACTGAACATTCCCTTGTGTTGTTTCGTTTGTTCTGCTTTCAAGGGCTGCCATTTTTTCTTGAATTATGGCATCCTTTGTTGCAGCCTCAGCTTCACGCTGAAGAACTGCTTTTTCACGCTCATCAATCACTCGGAGGGCTTCGCGAGCATCGGCAAGATGATCAACCGAGTCGTTGTCACGCTCGAAATGTTCAGCAAGGTTTTTGACAACATTTAAATGCCAAGCACCCAAAGCGCAAATTGCGACAACTGCGACACCCATTGAGACAAACACATTCGCAAAGGCGAAAGTGACAATGACAACAAAAACATTTGCAACCATCAACGAAACGAGAGTTGACGTAACGTAGCTTCGATTTAGGTCCATGAACAACTCCTTTACAGTATGCACACATTCTACGTCCAACTGATCAAGACACTGCGGTGACAATGACCGAGAGAGACATGCTTTTGACGCTCAGTGTTGGATTTCCAACCCTCTAGGCACTTCTCGCCAGCAGGCCCTATCATATCTGCAAGTTTGTTTGATATACTCAAACAACAAGAAATCCACTCTCAAAGCACACAACTGCTATATTGAGTGGCGCATAAGGAGTTCCGGTGACACTTGAAAGGGTTCGACGTCTTTTTTCGTCGACGACATTTGAAAAACTTCTTCTCGCTGATTGGAGCCTACCCTCAGTCGAAAAAGCCATGCCTTGGTTTTTCACAGCACTCGGCGGATTTCTTGCAGCGACTTTAACATCCCTACTGCTTGCTTCTTTTTTGATGCCCCAACATGGCAAGTCGAAATCGGGAAAATCGTCCTCTAATATAGATGGTTCTCTCACTGCTTCTCCAATCAACCTTCCTAGTCCTCCTCTCATGGCAGATTTCAAAAACATTGTTGCGCGCAATCTGTTTAATAGTGAAGGAGCAATGGCCGACTCCAACGGAACCAAAGTTGTGTGCGAGCTTCGAAAATCGGAGCTTCCCCTCAAATTCACCGGTGTTATTTTTGGTGGCACAAGCGCAACCAGCTTGGTTGTTATTGAGTCCAGTGCATCCAAGCAGGCAGAGACATTTTTACTCTATGATGAGACTCCAAACCAGTCGCGAGTTGTTGGAATCGAACGCTCGCGTGTTATTTTGGAACGCAACGGTTGTCAGGAGTATTTAGAATTGGAAGCGCCCCCACTTCCCAAACGTCGCGTTGCAGGAAGCAAAATTTCGCGCAAAGATGGCTTGGCTGCAGGAGAACAATCGGGAGATGGATTCAAAGAAGATGGATTTGTTCGATCTGGAAACAAAATTCAAGTCGAACGTCGATGGGTTGATCGTGCACTTGGTATCGATTTTGCGAAAACTTTACAAGATGCAAAAGCGAATCCCAATTTGGTGGGTGGAACAGAAATCAAAGGGTTTGTTCTTACAAAAATTCGCCCAAACAGCGTTTACGAAAAAATGGGATTAAAAGATGGTGACATCGTGAAAGCGATTAATGGAATTGAGCTCAGCGGAATGGCACAAGCGGTTCAAACGCTGAATCAAATGCGAAACGAAACAGTCATTTCACTCTCTGTTGAGAGATCTGGCCAAACTCTTAATATGAACGTAGACATTAGAAGATAGAAAAGGTGGAAAAAACGCAAATGAAGAAACTGTCAGATTTTCTCAAACAAAATAAACAGACAAAGCAGTCTGCCACTTTTGATCGAGAAAACACGCAGTACACATCAACCTATGCCACACATGGTCACTCCGTTTCATCCCAGATTGGGCAATACCTACTCAGAGTCAATGCATGGTTTGAGGTAAGCGGACAACCACTTCTCAGGCAATTCAACTGGAGCATAGTCAGAAATGCAAGCTTCATTCTCGCTAGCTCATTTGTTTGCGCCAACGTAACGAGCATTTCTGTAGCTCATTCCTCATTCAAAGCTTTTCACCTTTCACAAAAAATGTTACTTGCTGCAAAGTCTACCAGCGGCACGTACACCCCTAATCTTACTGCGAGCACCCAACGGTCTTCAACCTCCGCAGTAAAAGATCAAATTCTAAAACGAAACCTTTTTAATTCCGACGGCACGCTCGCCCCCGAGTTAGAGAACGCCCAAGGAAGAAAAACAAGCGACCTGGACTTTGCAAAGGCACCGTGCACAAACGAAAAACTTCCTGTTGAAATTTTAGGTACTATATTTACAGGCAACCCGTTTAGCAGCGTTGTGATTTTGAAAGATCCCAAAATAGCGGATGCCGACATCTATCAAACCGGAAAAGCTATTATCGATTATGAGGATTACGAAATCTACAAAGTAGAACAAGGCGCCGCTGAATTCAGAAAGGGCGATACGAAAATTTGTGTCGATCTCACAGGTCGAAAACCAAAAGACAATGCCATAGCGGCGTCTTCGGCTATTAAAAGCATGAGCGTAACCGAAACTATTGATTTGCCAGATGACGAAATGAAAAATTTACTAGGACCAGAACTATCGCGCGCTATGAACGAGGCAAAGCTTATTCCCGACCCCGCTCCGGACGGGATCGGAATCCAAGGGTTTCGGCTTTTGGCAATTGTGCCAGGATCTGTTTTTGATCGCGTGAAATTGCAGAATGACGATTTGCTTCTAGAAGTGAATGGCCAAAGCCTAAAAGACCCAGGTCAAGGCTATCGACTTTTAGAGGCTCTTCAACAACAAAGAGAAATAACCATCAACTTCACCCGTAGGGGTGAACCCATGGTACGGAAGGTGCGAGTGAAATGAAACGTTCAATTTTTTCTAGCAGTCGTGTTATGCAAGCCTCTTTCATTTGTTTGGTGAGTTTGGCAGGACTATCCTCTACTGGACATCTTGTTCTTCGCTCGCAAGCATTTGGACAAGCACCCATTCCGCCACCACCGCCACCGCCACCACCGCCACCGCCATCGGACGACGATATGCCACCACCCGATATGCCCATACCGGAAGACAGCATGGATTCCGGTGGTTCCAGTGCGATGCATTCCTCGTTGGGCGGAAAAGCAAACCCCAAAGGCGTTGGCGCAAAAGACAAAGATACGAGCGCGGCACCAGGAAAGAAAGTTGCTCCAGGAAAAGAAACAGTGAGCATTGATTTTCCCGAGGCCACCGAACTGAAAGATATCATCAAAGCCGTGAGTTTGTGGTCGGGTAAAAACTTTATTCTAAACAAAAATATTTCGGCAAAAATTCAGCTCATTTCGCCACAGCTTGTGACAAAGGAAGAGGCCTGGCAGGCATTTTTAAGCGCCCTGAACATTGCTGGATTCACAACCGTTGAAAGCGGAAAATTTACAAAAATTGTTCCAACAAATGTTGCTCCTGGTGCAAATCTCAAAACATATTACAGCAAATATTGGGCTCCCGCCACCGACGAAACCATTACCCAAATTATTCCACTGGAGTATATGCAAGCAAGTGAACTTGCCAATAACATTAAAAATACTCTAAAGATTTCTTCGAATATCACCACCTTTCCGGCAACTAATTCATTAATTGTAACCGATACCGGTCACAAAGTGCGTCGTATTCTGGAAGTCATTCGCATTCTCGACATCAAAGGGAATCAACCTCAACTCGCTATTGAGCCCGTGAAAAACACTGATGCAAACGACATTAAAACTAAAATTGAAGCTCTCTTCACACGTTCGGGAGGAGCGTCTCCCTATTTACAAAAAGTCATTGTGGACACGCGCTCAAATTCGCTTTTGCTAGTAGGCCCTCCCAAAGGACTCGATGATGTTGTGCGCGTTATTCGGAGATTGGATAAACCAACCGAAGATCTTTCGGGACAAGCACAAATTCACATTCGCCCTTTGGAATATGCTGACGCTGAAAAACTTTCACAAACACTGAGCTCACTGGCATCGGGAACCCGAACATCCTCGGTGCGCCGTTTGCCATCGTTGCCAGGCAGCTCCAGCGGCGGAGGCTCGGTTGCTAACCTTGGTGACACAAAAATTACGTCTGACAAACCAACAAACAGTCTTATTATTCAAGGTTCAAAATCGGCTTTCGACGAACTCGAACCTATCATTCAGACCTTGGATAAGCGCCGCAACCAAGTTTACATCGAAGTGGATATTCTCGACATCGGCGTTGATAACAGCCTCGATGTGAGCACTGGTTTACTAGCAGGTGCAACCGCCGACAATGGCAGAGCCCTCCTTCCATTTGGATGGCGTCCATCGCGAGTACTGCCATTTGCTTACACTCCCACAACGGGTATTACAGCTGCCCCTTCCATTCCCAATGATGCTATACTGGGAATACTGGGAGGAAAGCCCATCAGCATTGGGGGCGTACAATTGTCTCCTGGTGCATTTATTCAAGCCCTTAAGTCTGATTCAAATGCCAATGTGCTTCAAACTCCAAATCTATTAGTTGCGGACAACGAAGATGCCTCGTTTACCGCAACGGACCGGGAATACTATCAGGACATCAGTCAAGATACCCAAACAAAAGTGGAATCTAAGAAATGGCAAAATACGGACGCGGCATTGGAACTCACAATTAAACCCCAAATTTCTAAGGCTGACTTTGTGAATCTCGACATCAATATCAAGGCCGAGCGTTTTGACACTCGAGTGGATCGTTCTGCCCCACCCAATAAGAACGTGCGGCAAACGAAAACAAAAATTACGGCCGGAAGTCAACAAACAATTGTTATTAGCGGCTTAAATCGTGACAAGGAAATGGAAACAAAATCGAAGGTGCCAATTTTAGGAGATATTCCTATTTTGGGTTGGTTGTTCCGCGATACTCAACGCACTAAACAAAAAACAAATCTTACAATTTTTATCACGCCATATGTTGTGCGAGAGTCGTCGGACCTTGCAAAAATTTACGAGAAAAAAGTTCGTGAACGCGATGAGTTCTTAAAAGCATTTTATGGTTCACTTAAAAAATCGGAGGTGTTTGCGAGAATGCCCGATTTGGAACGTGGCAAAGTTCCGGCAGTGCAAGAAAACAAAAAGTCCACGGATTCTCAGCCAAACATTCCGGCAATTCCTGGAAATGACCCTGCGAAACCAGGAAAAGACGAAACAAACTCCGGCGCCACCGACGCGAAAAAAGCGTCCAAAACGGCTTTTCCGAGTGAAGATCCAAACCCGGTTGTTGTACCCTCTGGAAGCGGGGGGGGAGGCTCGACCCCCATGTACAGCGACGGCGGTGGGTTTGACCCCGGAAGCACACAACCACCTCCTCCACCACCACCTCCTCCTTCGTCACAATCAGAAGAGGCACCATAAGCCATGGACAAGAACGTCTTAGACAGAATTCTCGATAAAATCGATCCGTCGAAGATGATCGGTCCCGACGGCAAACTCACTATTCCCGAATCTCCGCAAAAGGCCGCGCTCAATAAGCGAATTCCCATTGGCGAGCTTTTGATAGACCGAAACAAACTCACTCGGGAAGATTTGGAAAAAGCTCTTCGCGAGCAAATAGAATCGAAACGCCATATCGGCGAAATTCTTGTGACTGAAGAAGTTATCGAACAAAATGAACTCAATAAAGCTCTAGCGGAACAATTCGATCTTGTTTTCTTAGATAGTTTACCCCTGAACGACATCGATCCCGATCTTGTGGGAAATCTTCAGCGTTCTTTTTGTTTGCAAAATCAGATTGTTCCTATTTCCCGCGACAACTACGGTCTAACTGTTGCAATTTCTGACCCACTGAACCTCGCACCGGTTGATGATCTCAGATTGATTGTTGGAACAACTATTTTTCGAGTGATGTGCCCAAGCGCAGTGATTGAAGCAGCCATCAACAGTGTTTTCGAACGTCAGGACATGAACGAAGGCGCAACTTCGCTCAAGCATGAGCAAGAAGACACCATCGAAGGGCTGGACAACGTCCATGATCTTCTGGATGACAGCGAAGAAGCTCCTGTGCGTCGCGAAGTTTCGCTTATCATTCGTCGCGCTGTGGCTGAACGCGCATCGGATATCCATATCGAACCCTATGACGATCGATTGGTTGTGCGCATTCGCGTTGACGGAAGTTTGCGTGAACTTCGCACGATTCCGAAAAAATACCAATCTAGCGTGACAACACGAATTAAAATTTTGGGCAGACTGGATATTGCAGAAAGCCGACTCCCTCAGGATGGACGAATTCCTCTAAAAGTGGGTGGACGTGAGTGCGACGTTCGCCTATCCACTTTGCCAACAAAATGGGGCGAGCGCATTGTGATGCGTATCCTAGATAAATCGGCTGGTATTCGTGAGCTAGAAAAGCTCAATATACCCGAACGTATTTATAAACCTTTCGAACAGTGTTTACGGCAAGAACACGGAATTTTACTTGTAACGGGTCCAACCGGTTCAGGTAAAACATCTACGTTGGCATCGGCACTCATGCACGTCAACAGACCCGATGTAAACATCATTACCATTGAAGACCCTGTTGAAATTGTCATTCCCGGTACCAGTCAGGTGGAAGTTAACGAAAAAGCAGGACTCACATTTGCCACAGCTTTACGTTCCATTTTACGACAAGATCCCAACATTGTTCTTATTCAAGAAATTCGTGACGCTGAAACTGCGCACATTGCTGTGCAGGCTGCTATTACGGGCCATTTGGTGCTATCGACACTGCACACAAATGACACAGCTACAGCAGTGACTCGACTTACCGATTTGGGCGTTGCGGGTTATCAAATTGCATCTTCCGTTATTGGAGTTCTTGCGGTTCGCCTTGTTCGTACAGTGTGCACAACGTGTCGCGATGTTGTGGACCACACCGCAGCCGAACTTGCTGAACTTGGAATTACCTCCGAACAAGCGCGCAACCACAAAACATACAAGGCACGTGCCGGTGGATGTTCTCTTTGCAAAAACACCGGCTATGCTGGGCGGACTGGTATTTACGAATTTCTTGCCATTGACGATCAAATTCGTTCGTATGTTTTAAAAAGTGCCGACGGCACAGGACTCAAGCGCCTCGCCCTTCAAAAGGGAATGATGACACTGCGCGATTCTGCTGCTCAACGTTTTTTGTCTGGAATGTGTTCACTTTCCGACTCAGTTTCTGCCACACAAATTGACCAGGAGGAGCCAACATAAGCCATGGCAACCTTCACCTACACCGGCCAAAATCGACAAACAGGAAAAAAACTAAAAGGCAAAGTTGAAGCTGATTCACTTAAAGATGCTCGCGCCAAAGTTCAGAAACTAAGTCTGTTTATTTTGGAGATGAAACAAGCCGACACCACGGCAGCAGCGCGTAGCGACGCTTCGTTGTGGACAAAACTCAATCGACGCCCTCCCCGTCAGGAAGATATTGCTTTTGCAACCAAACAATTTGCCATTCTTGTGAAGGCCGGCGTTGATTTCAGCGAAGCACTACGCTCGGTTTCGGAACAAGTTGAAAACGACGAATTGCGTTCGGTATACGCAAAAATACGCGATCTCGTGAGCGAAGGAAAAAGTCTTTCTGACGCACACAAAGAATTTTCAAATGTTTTTCCACCACTTTACACAAACATGATTGCAGCCGCAGAGCGTTCTGGCGCACTGCCAACGGTGTTGCGTCGGTTGGCCGACTTCATTTTTTACTCCATCGAAATTCGGCGTAAGGTTGTAGGAGCACTTTCATATCCTGCATTTATGCTTGCAGTTACATTTGCAGTTACGATATTTCTATTTGTTAATATTCTTCCAAAAATTACCAAGGCGCTATCAAGCTTGCGCGTAACGTTACCATGGTACACAGTGGCGCTCAACAAAATTTCGGCATTCATGCAACAATATTGGCTATGGGGTATTGTTCTAATGGCCCTATTTGCTATGGGATTTTGGGCATGGGTTAAAACTCCGGGCGGACGCTACAAGTTTGATAAATTTGCGTACAATGCTCCTCTTTTTGGTGAGCTTGTTCAGCGCATTGGAATTTCGCGCTTTTCAAAAACACTATCAACTGTGCTTTCGTCGGGCGTTCGCATTGTGGAAGGCCTCACGCTCACTCGAAATGTTGTTGGTAACGCTGTATTGGAAGAGGCTCTAGACAAAGCCATTATTCATGTCCAAGACGGCGACAAACTCACCATGGCACTTGAAAAAACAGGTGTCTTTCCTGCTTTGGTATTGCACATGCTGCGCACCGGTGAAAAAACAGGTCGCATTGAAGAAATGCTCACCTATATTGCTGAAGTGTACGACGACGAGGTAGAAGACAAA
>CAIZES010000217.1 GCA_903932045.1 uncultured Silvanigrella sp.
ACAGCTGCAAGAAGTGCATGACCTACTGCAAGTCACAAAAAATGCTTGCTTTTGTGAAAGCGCCGCCAACTAACCGACAAGCCGAGGAAAGTGTTCCGCGAAAGCCTCACAGAACTAATCAATAATCGTACTACCTATCAAAGGAGTATGACATGCCAGAAGTTCAGCTTGGGCTAAAGGGTAGCTTGGCAGATTGTTTTTCGAACGAGTTGTGTGCAGTAAAAAGGCACGTGCGTCTCATACAAAGTTTCGGAAAAAACTTAATTAATTACGCCGCTCAAGCGCAAAAGGCATACGAAAAGAACGAATTTCTAGACATCGACTTGGCTCGCGGAATGATTGCATGCGGCGCTGCATTTCTAAAATTATGTGAAGAAGAAGGCGCTGAAGTTACCCGCACGGAATTTCTTCTCGCAGCCGTATCCTATTTACTCAACGATGACGACGACCAGCCTGACTTTGAGAGCGTAATTGGCCTTGAGGATGACGCTGAAGTTTTCCAAAGCGTCATCTCCGCATTTCAGCTCGAACAAAAACTTTTAGAAATCGACCCCAAGCTGGAAAGCTTTTTTAAGCACCCAGCAATGGCGAATAAGGGAGAAGCGAAATGACGCTATATCATCCTGGACAACGTGTGCGAGTTCGTGGCGAAGAATGGCAAATTCGTTCCGCGCGCGAGACCGAGCGTGTCGGTGGCCCAAGCATTTGGGAAGTTGTGGCGCGAGGCTTAACTGGAATCGTTAGAGGGCAGGATTATTGCTTCCTATCTGCAATTGATTCCATCGAAATTCTCGACCCAAGCGAGATTTGCCCCGAGCAGGATACAACGCAGGGCGCACAAAAATCGTTAGCGTATCTCGAAGCCCATTTGCGGAGGTTGCTCCCAAGAAATGGTGCCTTGTATTTGGGGCAACACGGCGCATTTAAGCCCTATCAATATCAGCTGGTGCCGACCGCGCGAGCTCTTCACAAAATACGCCCGCGCATTTTGATCGGCGATTCTGTGGGCCTTGGTAAAACCATTGAATGCGGAGTTCTTCTCTCGGAACTCATTCGCCGTGGTAGAGCTCGCAGAATTCTCTGTGCCGTTCCAAAGGCTACGCTTGAACAATTCCAAAACGAAATGTGGGGGCGATTTTCCATTCCACTACATCGGCTCGATTCATGGGGTATTCAACGTCTAAAGCAAGATTTGCCAAGTACAATGAATCCGTTCTATCACCACGATAAAGTTATTGTGTCTCTCGATACTTTGAAGATTGATACTTATCGTCGAAATATTGAAGATTGCGAATGGGATGTTGTTGTTATTGACGAAGCCCATAACGTAGCAAATCGAACCGACGGTCTTCGCGGCTCGCTCCGCCATCAAGTTGCGCGCCGATTGGCAGATCGCGCTCGCGCGCTTATACTTCTTTCCGCAACTCCACACGACGGCACGCCATTCGGATTTTCATCGCTCATTAAACTCATCGACAGAGCCGCAGTCGCCAACGATGACTCTTACACTTTAGAAGATATTAGACCCCACTTTATTCGTCGAACACGCAGTCGAGTGAGTGCTCAACTCGAAAGCAAGCAAGAGCGCAAGAATCACATTTTGGAAGTGCCCTTCTCTGAAGCCGACGAATCTGTTCTCAAATCGATTCACGAACTCAAGCTCGAACATGCTAACTCTTCGCGAGGAGGTACAACTGGTTTTCGAGAATTGTTTACCACGTCTCTCATTAAGGGCTACTTGTCTTCTCCAGATGCGCTAAGCGAAACTCTAGAAAAAAAAGTCAAGAATCTTCGAAGCCCAAGCATCAAAATTCCTGGCCCAGCGCTTCGCGACGCCGACAAACTGGAGGCGGTATTAAAGCAACTTAAAGCTCTAAAATCTCCTTTTGGAAGACTTGATGCGCTTGGCAAATTCATCAAAAAC
>CAIZES010000218.1 GCA_903932045.1 uncultured Silvanigrella sp.
GGATGACCTGGACTCAATAGTGAGTATTTTGCCTTCTTTGCAATTTGAATTGGTGCGCGATCGAAAACGTCGCGAACAATTGAACGGATATGTGCCGTTGCGGGATACTTTTGAAGATCATCCCGGTACGAACTGATGATACTGTGCATCTTGATTCCGATATTGATGCGGACTTGATTGGAATTCACTGGCAAGAGAACGCTGTTTGTTTTTATGTGTCTCACATGCGCGAGGGTCGATTGCTTTCTGGCGAGCATTTTGTTGTTGAAAGGCTCGCTGATATTCCTCCCGAAACAAATGATGTCGGCGAAGTTATTTTAGAGGATTGTGGCGGATGGCGAGCGGAGGCTGTGGAAAGTTTTTTGTGTCAGTACTATTTGCGAAACTTTCGCCCTCCAATGGTCGTCTTTCCTGCTTTGGCCGATGTGATGAGTGCAGCACGAACTCATCTTCTCGAAAAGTTCTTGTCCGAACTCAAAGACAATGGTTCTGACGGAAAGTTTTCTTTGGTTCGTAATTTGATAGCAAAGTCTTCTGATGACAAGATCTTTTTAAAGAAAAAAGGTTTGGCAAAGAGTTTTCGAGCATTGTGCGAGTCGGCGTCAGAGACCGCAAAAGAGCGCTACAAAGATTGGTTGCGAACCGACGAAACTGCACGAGATGGCTTGGAAGGTTTGGCCACTTTTTTGAGTCTAGGCAAGCTTCCGGTGTGGATGGAGTGTTTCGATATCTCTACATTTCAGGGTTCCGAAACCGTTGCTTCTCAGGTTGTTTTTAGAGACGGTAAGCCGGCTCGTGGGGATTATCGGCGATACATCATTAAAGAAACCCATGGGCAAGATGACTTTGGAAGTTTGCGAGAAGTGATGCGTCGGCGATTTAAAGAAGAGCGTCGTCACGAAATTCCCGATTTGCTGATTGTCGATGGCGGTGAGCCACAAGTTCGCGAGGTTGGATATGTTCTTAGAGCGCTTGGTTTGGGTAAAATCGGGCTCGTTGGTATTGCGAAATCACGAACTGAACGCGCATTTACAGAGTCCCGCGTAAATGCCTCTGAGGAACGGCTTGTTGTGCCGGAGCGAGTCGATGGCGAAATTGCGCCGGAAATTGCGCCGGAAATTGCGCCGCAGACGTGTGTTCTTCGAGTAGGAAGTTCTGAATTTCGATTGGTCACTCGTATGCGCGACGAAGCCCATCGCTTTGCGATCACTTTGCATCGCAATCGGCGCGACAAGGTGAGTCGGATGTCGGTTTTGCATCGTATTGATGCCTTGGGACCAAAGAAGCGGAAGGCTCTGTTGCTTGCATTTTCTGGCATGGACGAAATTGTGGCGGTGAGCGTTGATGAAATTGCAGCGCGTGCGGGCATTTCGGTTTTAGTTGCTCAAAAGGTTAAGGATGCGTTGGAAAAAATCGCAGGATGACGTCTGGGCTGAGCGGGTCAAGCCATGGACGGAATTGCTAACACCTCCGAGATTGATTTTAACTCGCAGGTAAATCCCGATTAAAAAATAGAAGTGAACGCTATCCAAAGTACGAGAATCACTTTAAAGCCAATAAAAACTTGGCTGGATTTTTGGCGAACTTTTCAAAATTATTTCGTGTCACAAAGCATGGAATTGCATCTGGCTCCTGATTTATAAATGCATCCATGCCGCCCTCCCTCTTGCGACGCCCACTTTTCACTTCAACAGCAAACAGCCGGTGGTTAAGTCGCACGACAAAATCAACCTCATCATTGCCATTTCGCCACCAAAAAACATTTGCGCCTGAAATATGAAGCAGTTCCATTCCAACTGCAGACTCAAAAACACGGCCGCGACCTTCGGAAGAGCAAACATATTCTTCACCTAAAGCAAGATTAGCTAGAGCTGGACATCCAAGAATGAGTTTTGGACTAGAACTCTTTATGCCTCTGGGTTGCTTTGAGTATTTGTGGATACTAAAAAGTAGAAAAGCTCCCTCGTACAATTCCAAATAACTCTTAACGAGGTCCGTATTGCCTGCATCTTGTAACTGTCCTAACAATTTTGCATAGCTTATTTCTTGCGCCGGAAAGGCGCATGCAATTGCGAATGCTTGTCGAAAAAGAGCGGGATTCTTGACCACTCTTTGCGTAAGAATATCCCGCCCAATCACGGCGTCTACAATGGATTGGGTGAGATAGGAGCGCCAGCGAACATCGTCGTGTCGAAAGGCATGAGCACCTGGGTATCCGCCCCAAGTGAGCCAATCATCCAGCGAATAGTTAAGCTCAGCAGCACTTTCAGAGATACCCCAATGTGGCGCGATGGTTAATTCGAAGCGTCCTGCTAAACTCTCGCTGAGTCCTGTTTGCAGCGACAAAGAGCTTGAACCCAAAAGAACAACTTTGAGTCTTTTACTATTCCGAAGTGATTTATCCCATAGCCCCTTGATAACTCGCGACCAGTCGTTGACCTGTTGCACTTCGTCAATAATCAGCAGTGTTCCGGGTCCTTCTGTTTCAGCCGTCTGCCATTGTTGCCGAATCCAAGATGCAGACGCGGAAAGAGTGTCATCTGCGCTAACGAAAAACTTGGAACCCTTCCATTTTTCCAATACGCGGAGCATAGCGGTGGTTTTACCAACTTGACGGGGACCCAAGAGAACCTGAATTAAGGGTGATTCCTCTGCTAAGCGTTTCATCAAATCAGCTTCAAACGTTCGACTCATCACAGCCTCCGACGGTAGTTTAAAAACTATAGACCAGTCTACAGTTTTTTGTAGAACATTCTATAAATTTTTAAGAATTTCGTGTTTGACCTCTTACCGTGCGGAATTAGGGGTTACAAAGAAAGTGGTTAGTTCAATTTTTTGGTCGGGACTTAGTATCGAATTAGCGTCAATCTCGGAGGTGTTCGATGGAATTGAGTCCGTTTGCATGGGCTGTGTGGCGAACGTCAATTATAACTCCCTCCGACGACAACTAGAATTCCCCTCCCGGTTTTGAGCGGTTTAAACTGTAGCCTCAGCAAAAGTGGAGGCAAAGTCA
>CAIZES010000219.1 GCA_903932045.1 uncultured Silvanigrella sp.
ACCGCGACGATTTGCGGCATCCATGATTTCAGCGGCGAGCTTGTCGCGCATGGACTTTTCACTACGAAGGCGTGAATAAGAAATCAGCCAGCGGATTGCCAGAGCCTGACGACGGTCAGGGCGGACTTCCACGGGAACCTGATAGTTCGAACCGCCAACACGGCGACTGCGAGTTTCGCCACGCTCGGCTATTCTGGAAATCGAAGCCGAGTCATAAGGCTAAAGTTGAAGGTATTTTTATTTAACATGTCAAATCCCATTGATATTTGAGAAGAACCGTTAAGAGGAAACCAAAAAAAGTTAAGTTGGCACACAGGCGACAATTTGTCTTCCGAAGAAATAAAATTAATATTCAGGCGTGGTGACACACTCACTCCGATATTTTTTCCATATTCTGCAGCCGTTCTAATTTGTGTCTGAAATTTAAGCGGTTCATGAACTAGGAGGCCTGCACCACCTTTGAATGTGAGTTGTTCATCCAGAAAATGGGAAGCAAAATCCGTCGCGAGAACCAAATACTCTTTTTGCAGATCTCTATTGATAGAAGCATCTCCTCCAATAAACAATGAGTAACCTGCAAAAGCAATATTAGAAGTTAAAAAGACAGAAAGAAGAGCAAAACCGGCATAAAGTATTCTCATTTTTTTCCTCGGCTACAATGAGTATCAAAAATATGCTGCACCATGGTTTTCCGATGTTCATAAGAAAATTGCGCATTCAATATCCACCAGCGACACACTTGTTGGCAATATCGGCGACATCAAGTCCTGCCCCAGCGCAGGCACCACCAGCGGTCGTCACGGCAGCTAGGCAAAGGCCATCGGCAGTTAGCGCACTTCCAACCGTGCATGAGGCCGGCATCACAGAAACTGCCCCATAACAAACGGCCCAAAGGACAACAGGGATAGAAACGCTTTTTCCACAAATTGTTGTCTGCTTCGTTGCAGTAGGATCTAGTTTAGAAGCAGCTTTTGCTATTGCATCACCCACCCGCCTGAGTAAACCAATTCTCATGAATATATTCAATATTGCTAACATCGGCGACAGATATTTCCTTAATCCTCACAGCGATGTTACTGTCGCGCCCGTTGAAATTTACAGAACCAATGTGCACACCAATAACCTTTCCATTTTGCAAGAGCGGAGATCCGGACGCTCCCGGTGCTGTTGCGAAAGTATGTTCTATGAGCCCAGGATAAACCGAATCGGTTGTGGTGCCTTCCGCCGAAACTACGAATTCATTCTTATCAGAAGCAAAGCTAACAACGAAATGTTTTTCACTATTCGATGAATTTTCGGAGGACAAATATTCATTCACGCCAGAGACAGATAAAACCATGACATCAGCCTTCGTTTCTAAACCTTTGACACTCGGTTTGAACGACTTTCCGTTGATCACCACCGAGAACGAGCTGAGATCGCTGTCCTGCAAGCAATGGGCGGCAGTTGTAACCTCGTCTTTTCCAGATGCAAAAGCGGTACAAATCGGCCTATTCTTATAATTAATAGTTCCGATTTTGGCTTTCAGATCAAAAGAGGAAAGTAATGCTCTGTCATCGTTTCCAATAATAGAGTCAAGATTCGATGTTTTTTCCGCTACGCTGCATCCTGAAATGAAAAGGACTGAAGACGCAAGCAGTGAATTCAATAACCTTAGCCATGGGCTTCCAAGCGTTGAAATATTCGATGGATGAACACAGGACTCGGTTATTTTTTCGGCACGGGAAATGAGTTCGTTAATGGTGGGAAACCTAAAATTTAGGTCCAC
>CAIZES010000220.1 GCA_903932045.1 uncultured Silvanigrella sp.
ATGGAAACCGGGGTCTCGTAAGATCTACAACACGTTGTTGATAATAAACCATTTCTTGAGTGAAATTTCCCCGGGCAACGACTGGAAATTGAGACTGATTCAGCTTTTGAAAGAACAAGAAATTGAGCCAACCCAACTTGATTTTCCTGTTAACTGGGAACAGAGCTCATTCTGGAATAGATAGGGCGGTGCGGTGCTGGCATCCAGCGCGTATAGGGCCGCTGGCTTTTCTCACTTGGAAACCAGCTGGGTCTAGGCGGTTTCAAAGGGGTTCCACATAAACTACCTTAGCCGCCTGAGCCGACGGCGGTCAATTTTTCGCAGCCCGAAATCCCCCCAGTCCACACGCAGCCAATCAAAAACCACCCTGCCTCATCGGCAAGATTGAGCTGCAACGGGGAAACTAGGTCGCGCAGCAGAGCGCGCGAGGCACGAATAAAAAGAATTGATACTGAAACAAGCAGTGCGAACGCAGCAATGATCACACAAAATTGCAACCGAAACTCTCTGAAGAACGATATGGATACCTGTGCCACAAAATCGCTACTGCCAAGAATGGGGAGTCGTTCTTCGAATAAACCAGCAGAACCTGTTGCGGCGCATCTGTTTGCTGCAGGCGGCAATTCCAAGACACTTTTTCCATTCTGGCAAAGGGAAATCGACACTGCGTTCAATTCCGTTTTGGCGTGAGCCATGGCGCTTTCAATGAGTTTACGATTGCCCTGCGAGATACCAGTCACATCCAGCAGGCTGCGTGGATAAAATGAGTTGAATAAAAGTGACATAATATCGATCACTTGTGCGCCACGAGGCGCGCTTTGGCCGGGGTGCCAAATGGCTAAAACCATTGAAGTCCCCACGGAGAAGGGTGCCCAACCACTCCGGATCTAGTCCTTGGGCGCCTGGAGGTAACGACATGCGTTAAGCGTAGGAAGGAGAAAGAGCAGGCCGCAAGCCGCAAGGTTAAACTGACTGAGCTCCGTAATGATAAAGCAGGATGGCTGATGGTGTAAGCGAATCAGAAAGCAAAACTGGCGGGACCGTTTTGATGGGTAGGGCCCAAGCCAGCATCCTCGGAGTCTGAGAAGGTGGCATGCTCTGAAGGCCAAGGTGTGAACGTGGGATACCCTGCAACCCGACCGTAGAAATACGGAGCAGCTCGAAACAAGTATAAAAGCGAGGATTGAAGCTGGGAAGTAGGGAGTCAGAGAGTTGTAGTACTCTGAGCGCGGGAAAGCTGCGTACATGGGGAAGGACTCACGGCAATTACGTCGCAAGAAGGGAAATGTGTATGGCCATAACGAAGGCCTTTGAAAACACGGAAACGAAACTGAAGCGGCTTAGGCAAAGAAGTGCAGAAAATCTTGAGTGTGAGATGCAGTGGCTAATGCCCTACTTTAGCGCTGAAGGTTTTATGTCCTGGTTACGGTTGATTGACGGAAAGAAAGCGACCGGAATTGATGGAGTCACAAAAGAAGCATATGAAAAGAACTTAAGGGACAATCTAGACAACTTGATTACCCGGATGAAAAGTCTCTCATATATCCCTGGTGCAGTAAGAGAAGTTTTGATACCGAAAGGTGATGGAAAATCCATGCGGCATCTTGGCATTGGAAACTTGGAAGACAAAATTGTGCAGACCGGCATGGCAAAAGTGCTAGAAGCTATATACGAACCTTCGTTTTATGACTTCTCGTACGGATTTCGGCCGAAACGCTCATGTCACCAGGCAGTGAAGGCTCTTAGTAATTATTTATTTCAACATCACGTACGTGTAGTGCTTGATGTCGATTTGAAAAATTTCTTCGGCATGATACGACACGAAACTCTTCTAGAAATTCTCAGAATAAGAATCAAGGATGAGGTGTTTCTACGATATATTGCAAGGATGTTAAAAGCGGGCATCCTTCGAGAGGGGGAATTTGTCGTCAGTGACGAAGGCACCCCTCAGGGCAGCCCTGCCAGTCCAATTCTAGCAAACATATTTGCGCACTACGTTATTGATACTTGGTTTGAGAAAATGGCAAGGCCCGTTATGAAGGGCGAAGTGCAAATGTTCAGGTACGCAGACGATCTTGTTATATGCTGTGAACTCGAAAACGATGCACTACGACTTTTGAAAGGGCTTAAGAATCGAGTCGAGAAATACGGGCTGGAACTCAATACAAAGAAGACGAAACTCGTATCGTTTGACCGAATTCGTTATGGTCGAGGCGAAAAGCAAGAGTCTTTCGACTTCTTGGGGTTTACCTTTTACATAGGAAAATCACAGGAGAAGAATAGGCCGATACCTAAGCTAAAAACCAGTCGAAAACGATTTACGATCAAGCTTCAACGCGTGCGTGAATGGATGGTAGTCAGTAGACATAAACAGCGAATGCTCCCACTATGGAACGCATTTCGTAGGAAACTTGTTGGGCATATCCAATATTATGGCGTGTCACACAACACAAAATGTGTCGGGAATTTCATCTATGAAGCAACGCGAATCTTCTTTAAATGGATAAATAGACGTAGCCAAAGAAAGTCGATAACGTGGGAATGTTTTAACAAATTCGTTGAACAAAACCCGTTACCTGAAGTTAAAGTCCTCGTATCGCTCTTCTGATACGCCATCATAATGCTGAAAATTGTCGTTAGCCCGGTGCCTTAATAGGGCACGCCGGGTTAGAACTGGGGGGAGATATGGAGACATATCTTTCTACCACCTATGAGAAATATTAATCAATTATTTGAGTTTTTCGAAAAATAAACTATTTTTGCCTGACAAATGAGGAACGGGCAGAATGAAAGCAGCGGAGTTAGCGTCGTACCGATTAGACCACCTTGGCATGGTTGCAACAATGGCCGACGAAATAGGTTTGGTGGATATTATCGACAGTCTTGCTGGTGTTGATAAAAACGAAATTGTAACCACAGGGCAAGCAACACTTGCAATGGTTGTGAACTGTCTCGGGTTCGTCTCAAGACCTTTGTACATAACTCCGCAGTTCTTTCAGAGCAAGCTCGTGCACTTCTTGATAGGAAAATGCAAGACAG
>CAIZES010000221.1 GCA_903932045.1 uncultured Silvanigrella sp.
CCAACGCCAATTCTTCGGTTTGTTGCGCCAGTTCTTCATTCGATACTTCCTGGTATTCAAGCCTCATGGTGGCATTGGGTCTGGCTGCGATTTTCGCGGCAACCAAACGAGCCTGTTGAAGAACACTCTCTTCAAGAGATCCCGAGTTGGGCACGAGAGCAAAAACAACCCGGCAGCCAAGCGCGGCGGCATACTTTTCGAGGGTCGTAAGACTCATGCTCTTAATGGCTTCACTTTCTTCGCTGCGAGTCCACGTTTGCTGGCTTGCGCCCGCACGCTTTCCAGCCTGCGCGGCGGTCATCCCCAGCGATTCTCGAATTGCTCTAAGCCAACCCTCGTTTGGTTGTCTGATATCTCGCAACGAAAACAGTGACTTAATGCGTCTATCCAACTACCTTCGCTTAAGTTGAACTGTGCTTGGTTTCATTTTCAACACCTTTAAAGCGGTCTATAAATCTCGTTTTAACAGCCTCTAGGCTGTTATTTTATCATAATCTCACACCTCATAGGCTGTGTAAACGGGTGCGGCATTGTTAGGTCGCTGTGCAGCGCACCAAAGCCTTCCGCAATTTTTCCCGCCGAAACTTCGTCATCCAGTGGCTGTCGTGTCTAATGATTTGCGGAGTTTGTCAGAGCTCGACGGAGTGGGCTTTTGGCCGCTTCGATTTTTTTAAAGTCCGGCAGAACCCCAAAATTACACGCATTTTACAGCGCAGATTCTCAAACAGTTTGATAAAGTAGGCACGTTCCAAGGAAAACAGGAACCTCGCATGGCGACAAAAGCTGCAAATAGAAATGTCGGTTTCTGCCCGTCGTGCGCCATTCAACAATCGACCTTTGGAGTTAACATGACTGAAGTTCTTTTTATTGTGAGCCACCCATTGGATTCAACAAAGTCTTGGAGTCGAAAAATTGGAGAGAAACTCCTTGCAAGCTACCGCGAAAAAAACCCAAGCCACAAAGTGACAACGATTGACGTTTATAAAGAAGAATTCACACCTCTCTATGAAAAAGACCTGACCGATATGATGACAGGCAGCCCCACAAAAATGCTTCCCTGGGCAAAACAATTCGCCGCTGCGGACAAATATATTTTTGTCGCACCGCTCTGGAATTTTTCGGTGCCTTCGCAAATGAAGTGCTACATCGATTACATCATGCAGCCAGGCATTGCATTTCGGTACACCGAACAAGGCGTGGTTGGCTTACTCAAAGAGAAAAAGGCCATCTTTGTTGGTTCACGCGGTGGTTTTTACAAAGGACAACCCATCGAATCCATGGAAATGGCCGAAAGTTACATTCGGAATGTTATGAAATTTGTCGGTGTCACCGATTTTTCGTCTGTTATTTTTGAAGGAGCCTCAGCCCTGCGGGGCGCTGATCTCGAAAAGGCATCTGAAAAAATATTGCAAGAAGCCGCAGCACTTGGAGCGCAATTTTAAGACTTCTCATCGAGTCTAGGCGGTTTCAAAGGGGTTCCACGTAAACCACCTTAGCTCGCTGAGCCGACGGCAGTCAATTTTTCGCAGCCCGAAATCCCCCCAGCCCGCATGCGGCAGCGCAAAAACTACCCAGCCTCATCGGCAACCGGCGCTAGGAGACTGTTTTTTACACAGATTAGTGCCCTGAATCCTAACTTTGACAATATTATTCCAATTTCAAATTCCGTGTCTCAAAAACACAATACCAAATTAATGTCACGCGTCGATCGGTATCTTGCGTTTGTGCTATGATAACGGAACGAAAAAATAAAATTCGCGCTATGAGAGGCTGTATGAAAAAATACCTTATATTACCTTTGTGGGCATACCTTTTGTCTCCAGTATTTGTTTATGGATACAATGGCGGCTGGGGAAGAATTCTTGAATTGCAATACTTTTTCCATATTTTTTTGTCGCTCTTGTGGGCTGGTTTTTTTGTGTTTCTATTTGGCAACCGATTCCGACTCCAACTTGTGTTGCTTCCTTTTTTCTTAATCGCTGCTGCCGATTTGTTTGTTGTGACAAACTTTGACTCACGACTTTCAACAAGCTATTTAATGCTCGCCGTTACTGATGCCTCCGAAATATCCGAATTTTTGCGTTCTTACGCTCAACCTCTAGCAATTTCGGCTCTGCTGTTTTTTACAATTTATTTTGGTGGACTATGGGGCATGCGACGAACAGTTGTTCGAGCAAAACCCATACCAGCACTGGCTTGCTTACTCGTTTTATTTGCTTCGTACGCTGCTTTATTTGTAAAACATTTGCAAGGAAATTCCGATTTTCGCACCAGCGCACTTGGCGTTTTAGGAAAAGAACTCAGCGCTCCTGTAGGACCCATTTTTCAAATGGCGCTCACTTCACTTATTGTGTCCGAAAACGCAGAGCTTCTCAACCAACGCAATTCACACGTATTTAATGCAAAGCAAGCCACCGAACACAAGCAAAACGAACTTTATGTTTTGGTTATTGGCGAATCAGCAAGACCTCAAAATTGGTCTCTATTCGGTTACACACGCAACACAACTCCCAAAATAAAAAGCACAAACAACATCATTCCATTGCCAAACGTTATCACAACCGATCCACTCACATCTTTTGCTGTGCCATCTCTGCTTAGTTTAGAAAACATACACAATTTTCGCGGCGTTCTTTCGCATCGCTCAATAGTCAGCGCCTTTCGCGAAGCTGGTTTTGAAACCCACTGGCTTTCAACACAAGAGGCCGACGTATGGGGTGGAATGATTCCGCACTTAGCTTCGGAAGCCCAGCACAAACGCTATTTTGAACGCACCTTTGACGCAAGACTTTTGCCCGAGCTGAGCCAGATTATTGATGATGCCGCAAAAGAAAAAAAGAAAACCCTTGTCGTTTTGCACACCAAAGGAAGTCACTTCGAATTTTCCCGACGATACCCAGACTCCTTTAAGAACTTTGAAAGCGAAAACAACAGTCGCCGTAAT
The DNA here is from genome assembly GCA_903932045.1 of uncultured Silvanigrella sp. Lineage (GTDB taxonomy): Bacteria > Bdellovibrionota_B > Oligoflexia > Silvanigrellales > Silvanigrellaceae > CAIZES01. Next base: position 2,945 of record CAIZES010000221.1, read on the forward strand.
ATGCTTGTTGATACATACGACAACAGTATTCTTTACACAGATTGGTTTTTATCGCGTGTCATAGAAATCATTCGTAACGCACGCATTCCCTCGCTTATGCTTTATTCATCAGACCACGGCGAAAATCTTCTCGATACTTCTGCAGGCTTGTTTGGCCACAACATCGGCAATATTTACGATCTCAAAACAGCGGCTTTTGCCTGGATATCTCCAGAATTTAACGATAATTTTCCAAAAATAACAGCTGCCTTAACGAAAAATGCAAATAAGCCCATTAGCATAGGGTACTTTTCGCACTCACTTTTGCATGCCGCCGGTATAAGAACAAACAATCTTAATACCACTCTTAGCATATTTTCAGATGAATTTTCGCCTCAGCCACGACAAATTCTGTTGCGAGGCAATGCTCTTTTTGAATCAGACTTAGATTTTTGTTTCTCTTGCTCCTCAATAACAAAATAAAATTACCAAATAGTATCATAACCTAAAATCATAAAATAGACGGCCAAGCACCACGAATTCTGTTGTGCTTCAAACTATGTTCTAGTAAGACTCAATTGGTTTATTAAACATTTTCAATCTTTGCTGATATTTATAACCAGTCGGAGCAAAATTATGAGCAAATATTCTTTGCCCTTTATATTATGTGCGCAAAAGTTTTCGCTTCTCTTCGTTCTTGCTTTTACCACAGCCAATGCAAGCCCCCTTAACGAAACCAATTCAACAGTGTGCAGCCCACTCGTTGGCACTTGCGAATACTACGACTGCGTCGAAAAAAATTTAATCTCCTGTGGAGAAACTGGCTATACAATTGGTTACGGAAAATTTTATTGTGAAAAATTTAAAGCTGTTTTACCGCAACCCGTTTTTTCGAATCATGAGCGTGAACTTTTTCCGGTAGATTGGCACCTGTGGCTGCAAAAAACAGCGATATGCTTGCACTCAGCTATTGATAACCACATTGCCACCACTGAAATGCAAACTTGCGAAAACTTACGCAACGCCGCCTTCAAAAGCCACGCTTCCTGCTACACGTCCGACGATTCGTTTTGCTTTTTGCCACCGCAACAAATTGCGCAAATAGGAGGTATAATTTCGCTACGAGGGTTTTCGCAACCAGAAACCATTCTTCAAGTGCAACAAACCGCTAACATTTGCGTCCAGCAGTTTAACAATCGCATTAGCGTCGAAAACTCTCTGCAAAACAAAATTGAACTCACAATTTATAAAAATGCGTGGAGTCTTATTGCTCACGACCCCGAGAAAAGTTTTCAAGATCTGCAGGAAAAGGCTCAATAACACGTTCAAGCACACCCTGCAAACACGAAATTGCAACTCCATAGTTTGTAAAAGCCACGCCGTGCCTGCTGGCTTCCCAGGCGCGATCCAGCATTTAACAACGCGTGAATGTGCATGCCCCACAATAAATAACCAAATCGAATTTCGAAAGGTCTTCGGGAAAATCGCGCCCCGAACCATGCACTATATCAAGTTCTGCGCCCGTGTATTGTTGCAACCAACGCGGAATTTTCACGCGCCCAATATCGTCTTCTAATGCATGGTGAGTGCATCATTGAGTCTAGGCGGTTTCAAAGGGGTTCCACGTAAACCACCTTAGCTCGCTGAGCCGACGGCAGTCAATTTTTCGCAGCCCGAAATCCCTGATTCGTTCAAACAAGAATCACTTTTTTCGTCGGAAAATGTTACCACAAGCGGTGCAGGTGTTTTTTTTATGGGCGCATCCTCTCTTTAGTAATGATGTTTGCTATTTGCCAGGCAGAAACTCGTTTTGCTAGATTCACAGATGATATCTCCTGTTTAAAAAGGATGCATCAACGTCACGAATCTGCATTCGAAGTTGCAAGAGTGGTGTCAGATTTGCCTCGTTAAGCTTTCCTCATACTTGTCTGGCAATTATGATTGGAATTTTTGCTCAACTTTTTATCGTGCTAAAACATCTTGTAGAATTTGAAGCTGATTAACAAGTGATCCTTCGTTAAAATAACTAGCATGGAGTATGCTATTTGCTTTCTCCTCACCCAATTTCTCGACAAGTTGTTTTGTGGCTTTTTTGACATCGTTTGCAACTTTGGAGGTTGGCGCGATAACGTTTGAACGTTTTATAAAAACCCTTCGGAAGGTTTTGCCTGCGGTTGAAAATTCTACAAGTTCTTTATTGACTCCTTCGAGACCTCTGGAACTTAATAGGTTGGCATTGGCTACAAGGTCGGCGGGAACATTTTCTGCTGCAACAATTGAACCTTCAGGGATGGGTTGTGAAGTCTCGATAAATACGTCAAGCCAATCCTTGGGCCTCGCTTTTTCAAAGCGACCAGCGCCCTCGATAATTTGTGTCTTTCCATATTTTGCACTCCAACCTCCTATTCCGGGGCGTGCAATTCCTTCTAAAGGAATACTTCCTTGGCTGGCTTGCTGCGCAACGAGTTTTGCATAGTCATCGGCCGATTTGAGCTTTGGAAAAAGTGCATTGGGGTCCTTCGCTGCAATGTTAATGCCGTTTTGAATTGCAATTTCTGGTGCAACTTTTACGGCGCGTTCAAGAAGTTGTTCGGCTTGGTTTTTTGTTCGGGAGTTTTTTAAAATGGTATTTAGAATGAGGTATTGTGATTTTGAATTTTTTTGTGCGAGTATGACAGCAGAAGCAAAATTCTTGGGATTGTTTTTAAGAATATAGCTGAGTTCATTGGCCTCTGCTGCAAGCTGTGTCATGCGGCCCACACCAAGCGAAACCAAACTCGGAACGATAACATTGCACGATAATGCGATTCTATCTTCAAGCGAGGAGTCATGCATCCACCAATCAGATAACAGGGACACCATTTCCGAAATTCGGCCAAGCGCCTGCCCCGCTTCTACAATGGCTTTACCCGCCTGAGATCCTGCCTCTGCAGCTTGTTTGCATGTTTGAAAGGCATGCTGATCGGTTGGTACTGCCCATGCATAAATGCAATACTCCGTTCCGCCAATGCCAATAAGTGCTGTTTTAATGACGTCCCAAGATGAAGTGACTGTTCCGGCAATTCCTTGCAGCGACGCTGCTCCGCACTTGGCAACAGCGCTACTCACTGTTTTGCGCGCTTCGTTAGAAATACCGGGTAAACTTTCGGTGCCCGATTGTGAAGATGTTGTTACGGATGGTGGCCGGCATGCACTTACTAAAATGACTACACAGGACAAACCCAAAATTTTTTTTAGCAACGCAAAGTTCTCCTTATTGTGTTCCATATTTCTCTTCCCCAAAGGGGCTTCGGTGCGTATTGGAGAAACTTTAGAGGAGAAACTTTAGAGGAATTTTTAAGCGACCCTTGCGTTTGCCGGGTGCCAACGAGCGGGAACCAACTGTTCGTCTGAAACCATGACGCTGAATCTCCCCACGGCTAAATCCGCGCGGTTCTGAAGGAAAACACCTCCGACGCTACGCAAGCGTCAAAAATTTCTCGCCTCAAAATTGATCCTGAATCCGTGAATGGAAACCCGGAAATCTAGTTAAACCATCGATAATTCCCAAATTTCCAGCGCCGAGTCCCGCACCCAACGGGTGCTTCGAAAATCCGGTTGACGGACTGGACACG
>CAIZES010000222.1 GCA_903932045.1 uncultured Silvanigrella sp.
CCGGATTCCAACACCTATGCGCACGCCGGAACGGAATTGGGAACGACCCTCCGTGCGCAATCTGTGCCAGCGAAAATGAAACGCGCCCGTGTCAGTGGGCGTGGAACGCAACACCTGCTCAAGTTCTCCGGCAATTCATCCGAAACAGTGTACATAGGCTTTCGGAGGGCGAATGAAACAATCAATAAAACTCACAATTGGAACACTGTCGGTTTTTGTTATCGCGGCCTGCGCGCAATCGCCCCAACTTACAGGCGCTAATAAAGACCAGCGCAAGGTATTAACTCAAAGTCCCCAGACGTCATCCAATGCCAATCCTTATAGCCCAGACTTTCAGAAACAAACCTATCAGCAAGAAATTCAGAACACATTTCCAACAAGCAATGGACCTGTTCCACAAGCACAAACACAAGGGGTCAATTACGGAGCGTACCAAGCCCCCATTCAAACTGGCGGAAACGACGGACTCTCGCCTCAAACCACCACCGCAATTGCAGATCTTTTTGGAAACCTTTTAAACACGATTTCAAATCAGCCTGCAAACACAAATACAAGCCCGAACAATAACAATCCACAACAAAATATCCAAACCGATCAAAACATGCAGCAACAACAAACTCAAACAAGCAATCCAACTCCGCCAATAGTAACCGGCTACGATGCATGTAACGACCCCGCAAATGCAAGTTTTCCAGGATTTCCTCAATTTAAAATTCTGCGCAAAGATGGTTACATGACGATGTCTCTTATGAGCGTATCCAACTATGCGCGAGTTGGACAACCCATCACGCGGTTTCCTGGTTTCGATACCGCCGAGTTTCAGGCTCAATTTCAGGGTGGATACATTTATAGGGGAAGTTCACAATACAGCACTGGAGTTGTTCTCGGATTTCTTGCTAGCGACGGTGGTTTGAAAGCCGTCGTCAGCTGGACCGATGGCACCATGAAATATGTTGGCGACGTTACCGACTACACACCCGGAATGGCACTTCCAGCCATTGTCACAGTGAAATTCGGACACGGCGCCTGCGTGGCTCAGTATGGCGATAGCGGTGGAAAGGTATCGGGTGGAACAGGGTACTTACTCATTCCGTGATCATTCGACAGCCATTTCATACCTTGCTAACAGCGGAGTTTCAATGACTTGGACTGGGCTCACCCTGCTGGATTCTTTTGCACTCATCTAAATCGCGCGGGGGCTTGGTATACTGTGGAAACTCATTTCGAATGACCTCACGAAGACGCTTCGGTAAATTCTCAAACGACGACATATTTTGCACCGACAAATCAAGCAGAACCTCTGCGGCGGTGTGCTTATTCGCAGCCCAACTTGGCATTGCCTGAAGGCGCACAAAGTGTCCGGAGTCGTTTTGACTTAAAGAAGAATTGGGAGAGAGGGAAACATAATTGCCAATTTCATGAAAGGAATATGATCCTGCTTGAAAAAACAAATTCACAGGAAAGTGCATCACTCCGTTTGATAATTTTCGCAGCGTTGGTATTTGAGTCGTCACGGTAACGACACGAGGAACAGTCCCTTGCGTGCCTTTAATGAGAGCCCCTCCATCGTTTTCAAGACTCCAATTCATAATAAGATACGGATACGCGGTGGGCTGAACAGGCCGTCCATCAATTTCTCGGATATATTCCCCAGTTTTTGGGTCAATGTAAAAGAATATCCTCCTCGAAATCTGTGTTGCAGAAGACTCTGTTCGACTCTGAGGTGCTAGTTTGCAAGCTTCAATACCCTCGTACTGATAAATAACCTCACCGCCAGGCTGGGTGCGAACGTCTCCAAACGTGTAAAAAAACTTTTCCTCACCCTCACCAACTCGAAAATCAATAAGTCGGCTGAAGCTTTCCTTATCGAACTTAAAAATTCCGACTTCCGAAGAAACCTCCGATGCATCCTGTGACGACCCAGCAACAGATTCCGTTTTGACACTTTTAAGCAAATGATTCGCCGAATCTTGACATGAAGTCACAACAACCCCAATAACCCACGGCACCAAAGCAAATATTGCAATCCTCTTAAACATAAATTTCGTCCTTTAGTTAAATAAAAACACGATCGCAGACGGTACATGAACAATCCCAAATATCACGATGGATTGTAACGCGCAAATGGGCTCTCTTTGCCAACCGAATGAACCAGAAATTCACATTCAACATAGACACATCAGGAGTTGCTTTCAGGCTATTCTAGAAAAAAATATTTCTCATTTATGTCTCTATTCGATACACATATACTCTATACACATAGATATTTTGCCATCTTTTTGTCATCTATCTGACATTTATTCGTCATTTATCTGACATTTATCGCCTTTTCTTTCTACAGTCCTGAATCCGTGAATGGAAACCCGGAAATCTAGTTAAACCATCGATAATTCCCAAATTTCCAGCGCCGAGTCCCGCACCCAACGGGTGCTTCGAAAATCCGGTTGACGGACTGGACACG
>CAIZES010000223.1 GCA_903932045.1 uncultured Silvanigrella sp.
GGCATGGCTACAACCAAAACCACTAAAATCACCAAACCCGCCGAACCTGCAACGAAGGCCCCCAGCGCCGGATTCATGAAACCGGTGCAACCGGATGACGTGTTGGCAAAGGTCGTAGGGGACAAACCCCTGCCACGAACAGAGCTGACCAAGAAGCTATGGGCCTACATTCGCAAGGCTGGCTTGCAGGACGCGAAGAAGAAAACCCTCATCAATGCTGATGAGAATCTCAAAGCTGTCTTTAATGGCAAAAAGCAGGTCAGCATGTTCGAGATGACCAAGCTAGTTTCTGGTCATTTGAAGAAATAGGTTTTATCGGTTTGGCGGGAACATCAACAACGGGTGCTGGCAGACACCAGCACCCGTTTTTTTTGAATTTTTGTAGTTTGAGGATTGCCTCGAATGTCCGTTTAGAAAACCGGACCTCAATACATTCGACGCACAGTAAGCGTTCTGGAAAAAACTTTTGTGAAATAATTATCTGTTCAATGGCCTGAATCTTGCTTCCATTTTGTAGCTTAATTCCACAAACAATAATCCCCAAGTATTCCGTTTGCATCGCAACGATTCAGCTCAGATGCTTTCTTAATCATTGTATTGCGCTTTGGCAACCATCCTTGGTGCCTGGTTCTTGGAATCTGCATTTGCCGAGCACAAACAAGATTTGAAAGTCTTGGAAATGCCCACCCTTGGCAAGTTTTCAAGTGATCTGATACCGACACACAGTACCTTGTATTAGATAAGAGACAGCATATATCCATCTGCGATGTGCCCATTTATTAAAGCCCATAGATTAAATAGAATTTACGGTGTGGATCCATTGCGGTTCTCAGATTATTCCACATCAATCGCTGGACACCTTATCTCCAACGCACGCCGTGGGTAATAAAACAACAATCCCATTCCCTGCCAATAAAGAAAAGACCCGCCGACACTCATCGGCGGGCCATGTCAAACAATATGAAACCACTCAGTTTCCTATGTCGTAGCTATTATATCACAAAAGTGTCCGGTTTAGTGTGCAACCAAAAGGAGGGGTTAAAAAATTCCTGATAAAATAGGAGAATGTCGAATTATATGAAATTAAGTTTTTCCATAAATGTCGCCGGTCTTCCATTAACGGAAGTGCCGTCAGATCTTTTTGCTGGTGTTTTCGGCGTTACCCTGTGACGCCAAACGCGGCCAATGGCCGCAACGATTCCACTCCCGGCTCCGAAGTGTCGCAACTGTTGCACCGCTGGGTGGGGCTGGTTAAGAGCCTCATTTTTGTTCGGGGGCACACAAACATTGTTAAAAAAAGTCGGTTGGAATCGGGTCAGTCCGAAATCGATCTGTCGGACATCATGCAAGTGCCTGTTGGTCACCTTGGGGTACAGACCACGATGAGCGATTTGCTGGGGCCAGAAATGCCTTGCCCAAGTCCATATCCGCAACCGCATCTCGTTTTGCCAGCGAAGATCCTCGAAGCGCTTGGCACGGCGCTGAAACCAGTGGGTTCTGCGTTTTCGA